>JBAUTC010000160.1:0-4728 GCA_049582025.1 Thiomonas sp. | reverse complement strand
GGATTGGGGTGGATGCCGTTGCCAGGCGTACATGCTCGCGGGAGATCCCGCCGCGGCGGATCCGGTGTGTGCAAAATCGCCGGCCCATCAGGTCGTCGAGGCCGCGGTGGCGAAAGCCGGGAGTGTCGCTTCGTCCGAACACCCCCTCGTGTTCCGCAGTGCCGATCAGTCGCGCCGGCTCCAACGCACGTTTTGAGTCCAAGGACGACGCCATGACCCACGGACTGAAACTCCGACCCGCCGCACTGTCCCGCATGCTGGCCCTGTCCGCCTTGGCACTGGCATGGCAGGGAAGCGCCGAAGCCCAACCCGCTCCAGCAGCTGCTGCATCGGCTCCGGTATCGACGGCTGCTTCACCCGTGGTGCAGTTGCAAACCGTGACCGTCTCTTCCGGGAGCACCGAAGGTTTCCGACTTCCGCCCAAGCACGCCTATGAGATCGACGGCGATACGCTCAAACAGCAGCCGGCCACCAATTTTCCGCAACTTCTGGAGCAGCATCTGCCGGGGGTGGCGCTGACCCACGAGCAGGGCAACCCGCTGCAGCCAACGTTGCACTTCAACGGCTTTGCCGCCTCACCCTTGCTGGGCACGCCGCAGGGCCTGTCGGTGTTCCAGGACGGGGTGCGGGTGAACGAAGCCTTCGGCGACGTGGTGAACTGGGACCTGATTCCCACCAACGCCATCCGCTCCATCCAACTCGTGCCCATTACCGATCCGGTGTTTGGCCTCAACACCCTGGGCGGCGCGGTGCTGCTGCACACCGAGGACGGCCTGACTGCCCCCGGCGGTGAGGTCGGCGTGGAATTCGGCAGCTTCGGCAAGACTGCCGAGCGTGCGCGTTACGGCACGCATGCCGGCGACTGGCGCTATTTCTTTGCGGTGCAGAACCAGCGCGAGAACGGCTTCGCCCCCTATACGGCCAGCAGCAACCGCAGCCTGTTCGGCAAGGTCACGCGCCAGGCGGGCGGAAACGCCTTCGACTTCAGCTACACCTTCGCCCAAAGCAGCCTGTCGGGCTCGCAGACGCTGCCAAAGTCGTGGATGAACACCCCCACGGCCGTCTACACCGCGCCGGACAACATCGGCAACCAGCTCAACTTTTTCAACCTCGGCGACACCCAGGTGTTGCGACCGCATTGGCAGCTCGCCGCACGGCTGTATGTGCGCAACAGCAACCAGTCCGGCTTCAACAGCAACGTCAACGGCAATTACGACGGCACCACGCCGACCTTGGACAACCCGCTGGCGAGCAATGTGATCAATAGCCTGCACCAGCAAAGCCGTGGGCTCACCCTGGCGCTGCACAACGACAGTCCCTTGTTCAGCCTGCACAACAACGCCAGCCTGGGACTGAGCGTGGATGCGCAGCGCGTCGACTTCACCCAGATCCAGCAGGCCGCCACCTTCACGCCGCAGCGCTATACCGTGGGCATCGGGCCATTCGACCAGGCCCCGGTTGATCTGGGGGTGCGCAACCGGGACAGCGGCGTGTATTTCACCGACCGCCTGGCCGCCACGCCCTGGCTCGACGTGTCGGCAGGGGGACGTTACGACCGCGTCCACGTCGACATGACCGATTTCCTCGGCGGCGCTCTGGGCGGAACCCACAGCTACAGCCGCTTCAATCCCAGCGTGGGGCTGGACGTGCACCCCACCCCCAGGGCCTCGTATTACCTGCGCTACGCCGAAGGCATGCGTGTGCCGATGGCGGTGGAACTGACCTGCGCCAGCCCCGGCGCACCCTGCACTCTGCCCAACACGCTCGTGGCCGACCCCGACCTGCGGCCGGTGATCGCGCGCACCGCGCAGGCCGGTGCGGTGTGGAAACTGGGTTGGATCCGGGTCCATGCCGAATACACCCACACCCGGCTGACCGATGCCATCCAGTTCATCAGCCTGGCAAACATGACCCAGGGCTATTTCATCAATATTCCGCAGGAGTTGTTCCGCACCGCCACCCTGGACCTGACCAGCGGCAACGACCAGTGGCTGTGGACGGCCTCGATCAGCCACACGGTGGCAACGTATGAGTCGGGGTTCCAGGAGCCCAGCCCGAGCAATTCCAGCGCAGACGCCAACGGCAATATCCAGGTGCACCCCGGCAGCCGCCTGCCCAATATTCCGACATGGAGCGTGAAGCTGATGGCGCAATATCAGCCCAACGAGCGTCTGCAACTGCATGGCGCCGTGGTGGCCTACGGGGCACGTTACGCCCAGGGCGACGAGAACAATCAGGACAGCCACGGCAAGGTGCCGGGCTACGCCGTGGTCAATCTCGGCGCGCAATACAAAATCGACCGCCACTGGCATGTCGAGTTGTCGATCCATAACCTGTTCAACCGCGTGTA
Organism: Thiomonas sp.; assembly: GCA_049582025.1. GTDB lineage: Bacteria > Pseudomonadota > Gammaproteobacteria > Burkholderiales > Burkholderiaceae_C > Thiomonas. Next base: position 2,378 of record JBAUTC010000160.1, on the reverse strand, counting down.
TGCCGACTTCGGACAGCTCGGTGTGAATGAATTCACCGGAGCCGACCGCAGCTTCAGCAGCGATCCCGCCGCGTGGCAGAACACCCAGTTCGTTGCCCCCGGCGCGCCCAGGGGAATCTGGCTGGGTGCACGCTACGCCTGGAACTGATGACCCCTTTGTTCAACCACAAGTGAAGGAGACGCGCATGTACACGATGGACAACATCAAACACCTCGACACCCTCGGCCGGCACGCACCGGCTGCGATGCAGGCGTTCGCCGCGTTTGATGCGGCAGCCATGGCGCCGGGGGCCCTGTCTGTGCACACCAAGGAATTGATCGCGCTCGCCGTGGCGCACACGACGCAGTGCCCGTATTGCATTCAGATCCACGTCGACCGCGCCCGCAAGGCCGGATGCAGCGATGCCGAGATCGCCGAAGCAGTACTCGTGACCGCCGCGCTACGCGCCGGTGCTGCCGTGACCCACGGCACGCATTGCTTTGCTTGACCTTCCCCCCCTCAGGAGATCCACCATGATTCAAGTCAGCGTGATGTACCCGTACCAAGACGACGCCCGGTTCGACATGGACTACTACACCGGAGTCCACATGCCCCTGGTGCGCAAACTCACCGGCGAGGCGTGTCGCCGCGTCGCCGTGCAGCGCGGCCTCGGCGGCCCCCAACCAAACTCCAAGCCAACCTATGTGGCGCTGGGACATCTGTACTTCGACTCGGTGCCCGCGTTCGAACAGGCCTTCGGCCCGCACGGCCAGCAGATCATGGCCGATCTGCCCAACTTCACCAACCTCCAGCCCATCATCCAGATCAACGAGGTGGTGGTCGAATAGACCAGAGCCATGCCCACGATCCTCCCAGAACACTATGCCCCAAGCAGCGCAAACCGGCCACGCCTCGCATGGGGCCTGACCGGCTCGGGTCATTGGCTGCGTGAGACACTCGACTTCATCCTCACACTCGATGACGTCGACCTGTTCGTCACGCGTGCCGCGGCGGAGATTCTGGGCAACTACGGCTACAAGCAGGACGCGCTGCGCGAGCGCCTGCGCATCTATCAGGACCACACCGCGAGCAGTGTGCCCGTAGGCTTCCTGTATGAAGGGCACTACCACACGCTCGTGGTCGGTCCGGCCACATCCAACACCGTGGCCAAGTGCGTGGCCGGCATTTCGGACACGCTGGTGACCAACCTCTATGCCCAGGCGGGGAAATGCCGCATCCCGGCCATCGTCTTCGCCTGCGACACCCAGCCCACGGTGATCACCGAGGCGCCGGGACGCATGGTGACGCTCTATCCCCGCCCGATTGACCTCGACAACACCGCGCGCCTGGCCACCTATCCGTTCACCACCGTGGTGGACGACCTGGACACACTGCAGACCGCCGTGCGGCAGCGACTGTCATGCCTGAGCACATCCTGTTCCTGACCGGCCATCTGGCCGAGCCGCAGTTGCGCCGCGTGCTGGCCGACATGGGCGACACCGGATTTGGCTGGACCGTGCACGACCTGGGTCTGCAGGTGGCGGGGCTGATGACTGCGGAGATGATCGAACGCCGACTGACTGACGCGCAAGGTGCTGACCGCATTCTGGTGCCGGGCCGTTGCCGCGGGGATCTCGGCCCGCTGGCGCACAAGCTCGGCGTTCCGGTGGAACGCGGCCCGGACGAGTTGATGGATCTGCCCGAGTTCTTTGGCCGCGCCAGGCGCCACATCGACCTGTCGCGTCACGCCGTGACCATCTTCGCCGAACTCACCGACGCGCCGCGCATGCGTCTGGAGGCCATCGTCGCCACCGCCGACGCCTACCGCCGCGACGGAGCCGACGTCATGGACCTCGGCTGCCTGCCGCAAACGCCCTTCCCGCATCTGGAAGACGCCGTGCAGGCGCTGCACGCCGCGGGCCACCGCGTCAGCGTCGACTCACTGAACACCGACGAGCTGCGGCGCGGCGGCCGGGCCGGGGCCGACTACCTGCTCTCACTCACCCTCGACACCCTGCACCTGGTCGACGAAGTGGCATCGACCCCGGTGCTGATTCCGCGCCAGCCTACCGACCTCGACAGCCTGCTGGCGGCGATGGAACAGCTCGACGCACGCGGCCGCGCCTACCTCGCCGACCCCATCCTCGAGCCCATTCCATTCGGCTTCACGGCGTCGCTCGTGCGGTACCACACGCTGCGCCAGCGCGCGCCACACGCCCGCATGCTCATGGGCGTTGGCAACATCTCCGAGCTGACCGATGCCGACACCGCGGGCATGCACGCCCTGCTGCTGGGCGTCATGGCCGAGCTCGACATCGGCGCCCTGCTCACCACCCAGGTCAGCCCCCATTGCCGCAGCGCGGTGCGCGAGATCGACGCCGCGCGCCGCATGATGCAC
>JBAUTC010000159.1:0-1949 GCA_049582025.1 Thiomonas sp. | reverse complement strand
CCGGCCGGCGTGTCGGCAAGATCGACTACGCGGGGAGCGGGACCCTGTTTCTCGACGAAATCGAGACCATGCCGATGGCGCTGCAGGCCAAGCTGCTGCGCGTGCTCCAGGAACGCTCGTTCGAGCGCCTGGGCTCCAACGCCTCCAGGCCCATGCAGTGCCGGGTCGTCGCCGGGACCAAGTCCGACCTCCGGAAGCTCGCGTCGCAAGGGCAGTTCCGCGAGGACCTTTACTACCGCCTTGCGGTGGTCGAAGTGAAGTTGCCACCGCTGCGGGAGCGGGCCGAGGACATCCCGCTGCTGTTCCAGAAGTTCGTGTTCGATGCGGCCGACGCCGCGGACCAGCCGCTGCGCCCGATTCCGGGCGCCTTCCTGACAGAACTAATGACCCGCGAATGGCCGGGCAACGTGCGGGAACTCCGCAACGCGGCCGAGCGTTTCGTTCTCGGCATGCTGTCTTCGGGCGAAGCGGGTCTCCTTGCCGAGTCCGACGAGTCCCTGTCGTTCGACGCCCGAGTCAGTGCATTCGAACGGCAGCTCATCATGCAGGCGCTGCGCCGCGCGGGTGGCCGCGTCAGCGCCGCATCCGCCGAAATGGGACTGCCGCGCAAGACCTTCTATGACAAGATGCGTCGGCTCGGAATCATGCGTGAGGACGTCGCCGACGATCCGAACGCGCCGTTTCCGGGCGGCTCCGACGCTTGATCAACTGGTCTCGGACCTGCCACTGCTCCCGTCTCAGTGCCGCTCCGAAGTCGGGATTTCCGCTTCGTCCGAGTCGTCTTCACGGTAATGCCGCCAGTTGTTCATGGCCAGGCGCATGGTCAGTACCTGCCTCTCAAATCGCGGGCAGGCTTCGCAAATCAGGAAGTGCAAGCGGATCGCCAAGCGCTCTGGAAGTCCGAGCAGTCGGTCTTCTCGCGCGAGGACCAATGCGGAAATTTCGCGGCATGAGCGGAGCGTGGCGAGTTTCAAAGTGATGGATGTACAAACCAGTTGAGTTGCAGGCATTCCCTCAGGCGCAGGCGAGCGCTGGAGAGGATCTTCCACACATTGGTCGGAGAAATGCGCAGTTCCTGACAGATCGCCTTGGTGTCGAGTTCCAGCCATTCGCGCATCATGAACACACGGCCAATTTGCCCAGGCAGCGTATCCAGGCAAGCCTCAGGCACTTCGAAAAACTGGGGCTGTTGCAGCACCTCGGCGGGCGCATCCCAGATCTGTGGCGGGTCTGGAATTGACCATCGGGCTTGAATACCAAATCTTCGAGTGGCTCGTCGTCCACGTCGGAGTCATATGGACATTTGCGCTGGCGTAGGCGCGGTTGATCGAGCACCTTGTGCTTGATGAAGCCCAGCACCCAGGTCTTGAATTGCGATTTACCTGTAAAGCGCGGTGCTCTCCATCGCGGCCAACAACGTGTCTGACACCGCATCCTCGTCCCACGACAGGTTGCGCAACTGCAGTTGCGCCAACCGCAGCAACGTCGGGCGTAGAGCCTCGATGCGAGCCTGAAGCTAAGTGGGATCGTTCGAGGCTGCTTTGGTGGACATGGGCGGGGAGGTCAGTGCGCCTTCGCGCAGTGCCGCACTCTTCCAAAGGCATGCACGTCGTGTCTGGCCTGGACATGAGAGGCCGGGTTTACCCCAATGCATTGTTTTGTCAGGAATCACCTTGCAATCCGACCAAGACGCAACCCGGTCACCCAATGCACTGGGCCATGCAGGCTTACCCCCTGCCTGCCTATCCACTCTTTCTTCTCAGGAGCCTCACTATGAACAAGCGTCAGTTTCTCAGCACAGCAGCCGCATCCATGCTCGCCATGGGCGTTCTCGTCGCCACTCCCGCAGCGCATGCCGACAGCATGAGCAAATGCTTTGGCGTGGCCACTGCCGGCCATAACGATTGCGCCGGACTCTCAGGCCTGCATTCATGCAAGGGCACCGCCAC
>JBAUTC010000158.1:0-3506 GCA_049582025.1 Thiomonas sp. | reverse complement strand
GAACCAGTCGGCCCAACAATGGAGGCACGGTAATGACCCGAATCACACGGGCTGTTGGGGCCGACACATGAATGAGCCGGCTCAGAACAATGTGCTGACTGGGCCATGAGCCACCAGAATCGGCACGGAATCCGTGCCATCTCTTACCCGGCCAGGGGGCGGGGCCAACACCCCTGCGGCACGCTTAGACGTCTCTGGATTGACTGTGTCCACCTGGGGCAAGGTCGAGAGAGTTTCCAGAAACCGTGTCGGTGCCTGTCCGCTTCGCATTCATCGAGTGACTTGGGTGGGTACGTCAAAATCGAACTGCCCCGCGGGGACTTTGCTGGCTCCGCCTCGCCGAGGCGTGGCGCACGATGTTTTGACATCGTTTGCTCCAACGCAACAGAGCCAAAAGCAGCAGTTTCAAGGGTCTTGCATTGCAGACAAACGGGGCGTAAATTGAATCCGTCTTCAGCAAAACGAGGAGGTCAATATTGCCAGTCAACTCGGAAATTTTCTGACCAACCAACGCGCTGAGGCGTGAAACAGCTCCCGCCCTTGGGAGCAATGTCAGGCATTGTACGGACCATGCGTCCGTCAGTGCCTGAATCATTTGCGCTGCGGATTTGGCACCATGGATCGAGCGCATTCCCACGCATTGACAGAGACCGGCATCGCTGGTGCACTTCAGGCATCGCCAACCCGAGAGTTCTCCATGATCGTGACCACCACTGAAAACGTCCCCGGCCATCGCGTGACAGCCGTTAAGGGTCATGTCTTCGGGCTTGTCGTGCGAAGCCGAGGCCTCGGGGGCAACATCATGGCCGGTTTGCGCTCGCTGGGTGGCGGGGAGATCAAAGAGTACACAGAGATGCTCGAGGAAGCTCGCAGGCATGCGGTCGACAGGCTGATCAAGAATGCCGCATTGCTCGATGCCAACGCCATCGTGATGATGCGATTCGACTCGTCGGAAATCGGGCAGACCATGAGTGAGATCGTCGCCTACGGCACGGCGGTGGTCATCGAGCCCGAGGCGTGACCATGCTTCGCCTTGCAACCCTAGCCGTTTCGCTGGTGGCGATCATCGTGGGTCTGGCTGGCACCCTCACCGGAAGATCCGAACTGGGCCAGTTTCTCTACCTCGGCCTTCTCATTTTTCTGGCCGTGCGATTCGAGCGCTGGCGATACACGAAGCGTGCCGAACCCGAAGATGGCCCTTGGGAGACAACCACTGAGCGCTTTGTCGATCCGGGCAGCGGCAAGGTGATGGTCGTTCTGCGCAACCAGAAGACGGGTGAACGCAGATATGTGGATGAGTGACGAGCAAGAAGGTCGTACGTGGATTTCCACAACCATGACCAGAAGCCCGTGTTACAGGCCTTTCGGCCGTTCGCACTTCAAGCAGGTGATGCGACCGTTGCTGGTCACATGGGAGGAATCGGGCCTCCCCTGCCCTTGCGGCATGGACATCCTCAATGTTGTGGTCGACGCCATATTGAGTCCGTTCAGGGCAATGCGCTGATTGATCGGGAAGATGTCTCACGCCGGGCTTGGGGCCAACACACCATTACTAAGTGCTGCGATCATTCAGGAATCACGTCGTGACCTCTCCGAGGATCCACATGTTTGTCGTCATTCTGAACTATATCCAGCCACTTTCCGAGGTCGAAAGATGGTTGGAGGATCACCGAAAGTTTCTCGATCGGGAGTTCGGTTAAGGTGGTGCTACATCTTTCTTGCGCCAACGCCCCACAAAAGGACACGATGGTTCATAGCTTCGATTTCGACGAGGAGATTGACAGACGCGCCGTACCGGCGCTTAAGGTCCATCCCATGGTGCTCGGGCAAGATGGGGATGCACTTTTCCTAGGAGGCGTCGCAGACATGGATTTCCGTGTAGCGCCCCCAGTCGGAGACGCATTGGCCCGACGTACGGCGCACGGTGTATTCGGATACGAAGCGGTGCCTATTGGCTTGATGCCAGCGCTGACAGACTGGTTAAGGACCCGCCACGGTTGGACGGTGGATATCGGGCAGATCTTGCGAGCACCGAACGTGCTCAACGCCCTCGCGATGGCGGCTTGCCTTTTCACTGAGAACGGCGACGGCGTTATCGTCCAACCGCCGGTGTTCTTCGACTTCTTCGACATCATCGAGGAGAACAACCGCCGCCTTGTGACCAACCCCCTGATTCTGAGAGACGGCCGCTATGAGATGGATTTCGAGGCTCTGGAGCGGGCAGCAGCAGAGCCACGGACCCGCATGCTGTTCCTGTGCAACCCTCACAATCCCGTAGGGCGGGTTTGGACAAAAGACGAACTCGCACGACTGGGGACGATCTGCCGCGCCCATGGCGTGCTGGTCGTGTCCGACGAGATCCACGGAGACATTGTCTTGCCCGGGCATTCCTACACACCGTTTGCCTCCGTTTCCGAAGAGGACGCACAGAACAGCATCACCTGCATCTCGCCGGCGAAAACATTCAATATCGCCGCCTGTTCCTCCGCCTTCACGATCATCCCCGATGAGGCTCGCCGAAAGCGGTTCCAGGCCGAGAACAGCCGACTGACTGTGAACAAGAACAATGCCTTCGCCAGTGTGGCCATGGAAGCGGCCTATACAGAGGGAGGGCCGTGGCTCGACGCCGTGATGAAATATCTTGCGGGAAACCTTGCATTGGTACGGGAGCGGCTGGCCGCCAGTATTCCCGGAGTGACTTTGATCGAGCCTGAAGGGACTTTTCTGCTCTGGCTCGATTTTCGCGAGCTCGGGTTCGGGCCCGAGTCTCTCACTCGATTCCTGCGCGAACGCGCCGGCTGGGCGATTACACGGGGGCCAGCGTTTGGCGATGAAGGGACCGGTTTCGGCCGTCTCAATATCGCGTGTCCACGAGCGCGCCTGCTCACTGCGCTTGACCGACTCGCTGCCGCGGTCACCACTTGACATCGTCGAGCTGAACCACCCCTGGTTTGATGGAGGCTGTTTGGCTCAGGTCAGGCGGCCACGGTGGTGTCTGGCTCGCGTTGTCGATGGCAACTTACTTGCAAGTATCGTGATCCCGTTGGATTATGGTGGCCGTTCCAACCCTGAGTTGCCGTCATGCCCAAGAAGTCCATTGCCGAACGCTTGTTCCAGGCCGCACTGCTGGAAATTCTGGCCGTCGTGCTGTGCACACCGCTGTTCGCCTGGATCATGGGCACCCCGATGGAACAAATGGGCGCGCTTGCCATCACCAGCAGCGCGGTGTCCGCCCTATGGATTGCCCTGTTCAATTTCGGCACGGACAAGCTGCGCGCCAGGTTGGGCATCGCCGCCGGCGTGGCCTGGCGGAGTGCCCATGCCATTGCCTACGAGGCCACCCTCTTCGTGTTCACCGTACCGCTGGCGATGTGGTGGCTGAAGATCAACCTGCACCAGGCAGTTCTACTGGACATTGGCCTGGTGTTGTTCTTCATTCCCTACACCTATCTGTATCACTGGGGATATGACGGGGTTCGGCAGGTCGTGATCCACCGAGGGCAGCG
>JBAUTC010000157.1:0-2003 GCA_049582025.1 Thiomonas sp. | reverse complement strand
GGTGGTCAGCGCCATGTCGAGGGTGTCGGACACGCTGATGCGCAGGGTCACGGGCGTGTCGTGGGGCCATTGCGCGCGGGTAGCGTCCGACGCCTCCAGCTGCAGGGCGATGTGGGTGGCGCCTTGTGAAGCGCCGCTGTCGAGCACGGCCCAAGGCACGGTGCGGGCGAAGCCATGCGCCGGAAAACTTCCCTCGCTGGCATGCGGTCCGAACCAGGGCCAGCACACCGGCACGCCGCCGCGGATGGACTTGCCCGGCAGATAACGCGCTGCCTCCGACACCCAGACCACCGGCTCGGGCTGCGCCTTGGGACGAAAGCTGGTGAGGTGCGCGCCCTGCAGGCAGATGCTTGCAGTGCCTGCGGCGTTATCGATTTCAGCAAAGACCAGTCCGGCGGGATTGCGGTGAAAGTGCAATTGACCGGGAATGGCATGGCGGGAGAGCGCGTCGAGATCGTGCATGGCGGTTTGCTGGTGGGAGCGGAAAGTCGCTGCGGCATTCTGCCTCTATTTCGACACGCGGCGTCAAATCGCCACGCGGGGCACGCGCGTTGAGGTCCAGGCGGCCAGCAGGGTCACCCCCCCGCCGCAGAAGAAGGCGATGTGAAACGCACGAATCACCTGCAGCGTGGCCGCCGGGCTGGTCGCATTCAGGGCCGCCTGCAAGTCGGCGTTCGACGCCAGACCGAAGACCAGGGCGCCAAATACCGCCGTGCCCACCGAGGCACCGGTGGAGCGCGCCAGCGACACCGTGGCCGCCGCCGCACCCAGCCGGCTGCGGCCGGCAACCGTCTGCACCACCAGTTGCGAGGTGGGCATCACCGTGCCGAAGCCCAGGCCCGCCGCAACCCCGAGCGTACCGATGATCAAGGGCACGGCAGGCAGCACGCCCAGCAGGAACAGCGCCAGCGCCGCCATGCTCAACCCCCAGCGCGCAGGCAGGTCGGGACGCCCGGTCTTGGCCACCAGACGGCCGGTGAAGTTGGAACCCAGCACCAGCCCTCCGGTGAGCGGCAGCAGCAGCAGGCCCGCATGCGCCGCACCTGTCGCATGCCCCACCTGCAGATAGACCGGCAGGAAGAACACCAGCGCGAACATGCCCGCCGCGAACAACACCATGGTGGCCGCAGTCCAGGCAATGGCGGGCAGACGCAGCAGTTCCACCGGCAGGAAGGGATGCGGATGCCGCCGCTCGCGCCGCATCAACACCCCGCCCAGCACCAGCGCCGTGCCCGCCATCAGCGCGCTGCGCAAGGACATCCAGTCGAAACGATGGCCAGCGAGGGTGAGCCAAAGCAGCAGGATGGAGGCTGTCGCCGCAAACAACATCACCCCCAGGGCATCATGCGTCTGCCCCGGCACCGCATGGCGCGAACTCGCGGGCAGGAGCAAGACCCGCCACGCCGCAAGCCCCGCTAGCGGAAGGTTGACGATGAACAGCCAGCGCCAGCTGAAACTGCTGACCACCAGTCCGCCCAACACCGGGCCGGTCACGCTGGCGAGAACGAACACCATGCCGAAATACGCCTGAAAGCGCGGCCGCTGCCGCGGCGGCACCACCTCGCCGATCAGCGCCTGGCTCATCACCATCAAACCGCCGCCACCCAACCCCTGCATCAAACGCGCGGCAATCAGCCACCACATACCCTGGCTCGCTGCACACGCCAACGAACCCAGCGAGAACAACCCAAGGGCCGCCACCAAGGCATCGCGTCGGCCATAGCGGTCGCCAAAGCGCCCGTACAGCGGCGCCATGATGGTGGACGCCAGCAGATAACCGACCGCAATCCACGCGCTGTCACGGAAATCGCCCAGATCGCGGGAGATGGCAGGGGTGGCCGTTGCCAGCAGGGTTTGATCGACCGCAGCAAGAAAGATCGGCAGCGAGACCGCAGTAAACAGTCGCACGAACTGCGCCCGACTGACAGGCGCGTCAGCAGGACTTTGAGACAGGGGGGGCAGCGCAGGCTCTGACATCGGTCGACTCGACAACGTTGAAAGCC
>JBAUTC010000156.1:0-7890 GCA_049582025.1 Thiomonas sp. | reverse complement strand
CTGGTGAGGTGCTGTCGGCCCACGCGGAAATGCAGTCCGAGGGTGCATTGTGGATGATTCGCCCGGCTTTGTTTGAAAACTGGCTGCAACGCGCCCCCGCGTTCCGGAAGTTCGTCCTCGGCCAATTTGCAGCGCGCATGGCCGACCTCACGGCGCTCATCGATGCCCTCGCATTCCACCGATTGGATCAGCGCCTGGCGCAGGCGCTGTTGGGGCAGGGGCCGCGCGTGCAAAGCACACATCAGCAGCTGGCCGACCGCTTGGGCACGGCGCGTGAAATCGTCACCCGTCTGCTCAAACGCTTCGAAGCAGCGGGTTGGGTGGGTTTGTCGCGCGAGAAGATCGACATCTTGCAGCCAGCGGTGTTGCGACAGGTTGCAGCTGGCGAAATTTCCGGGTGAGCCTCCTTGAAGATGCCGGCGTCGTTCGTGTGACCAGAGTCACTGTGCTGCCGCAGAAAAGGGTGTCCAATTGCGACATTCTCTCTTCATAGGAGTTGGCCATGAAAGTCAATGTCGGTGGTATCGATCGCATTCTGCGCATCGTTGTTGGTGTCGTCCTGATCGCCTTGACCCTGATGGGCACCATCGGCGTCTGGGGCTGGATCGGAGTGGTGCCCTTGCTCACGGGCCTGTTCAAGTTTTGCCCGCTGTATTCCATCATCGGCATGACGACCTGCCCGATGAATAAATAGATCCTGCGACGGGGCTGCTGGATTGCATGGACGCGGCTTGGCGACAAGCGGCGTCCATGCGCGCTCAGAAAAACGCGTCGTGTGCCGTTTTCAGAATCAGCGCCGCAACGACCAGCAGAAACACGCCGCGCACAAAATGCGTGCCGCGGCGCAAGGCCATCCGGGTGCCAAGCAGACTCCCTGCGATATTGCACACGGCGATGAGCGCGGCGTACTGCCACATCACATGCCCCTTGCTGGCAAACACAAGGAGCGCGGCCAGATTGCAGGCCACGTTCACCACCTTGGCGCTTGCCGAGGCATGCAAAAAGTCAAAACCAAAGCCACGCACGAACAGGAAGATCAGGAAATTTCCCGTTCCTGGGCCAAAAAAGCCGTCGTAGAACCCAATCAACAGGCCACCTCCAACAGCCAGCGCGCGTTCGGCCCGGCCACTAAGGTGCGGCGTGTGGTGATGTCCAAGATCCTTGCGCCTGAGGGTGTAAAGCAGTACCGCAAGAAGGATGAAGGGAAGGGCTTGGCGGAAATCGCTCGACTTCACCTGGGTGATCAGCCAAGCGCCGCCGAGCGCCCCGGCAAATGCAGCGATGGTGGCCGGCACAACGGTGGACCATGGTGGCTGCACCCGGCGCACATATGACCACATGGACGCCGAGGTGCCCCAGATGGCGCCCCCCTTGTTCGTGCCGAACAGCGTCGCTGGCGCGATATTCGGAAATGTGGCAAACAGGGCAGGCACCAGGACCAGGCCACCTCCGCCCACGATGGAGTCCACAAACCCGGCAAACAGCGCGGCCAAGCCGAGCAGGATCAATTCCATGAGGTCACTGATTGGGCGTATGAGGCGAACGTAAAAAGGCACCGGAACGGGAGTTCACGGTGCCTCGGGGTGCTGCCTGCGATGCAAGCATCGGCAGCGATATTGTCTTGAAACAACCGGTCAACCCGGTTGTTCGTCTCCTCAGTCCCTCTTATTGGGGTGCGCTGGAAAGATCCAATCGCAATGAAGGTCATTGTTCAAATTTTGTGCGCTGCCCGCACTAGGGACGAACCCTGATGAACCCAACTTGGTGCACGCGGGCGAGTCGGCATCTAGCGGCCTAGCCCCGGAAACAACTTCAGAAGGCCATCGCTCATCATTTCCACGGAAAGCGCTGAGAGGAGCAGGCCCATCAAGCGGGTCATGACGTTGATGCCGGTCTTGCCCAGAAAGCGTGCAATGGGCTCTGCGGCCAAGAAGCACAAGGCGGCAGCGCCGGCAATGATGACGCCGTAACCGATCAACACCGCATGCTGCCACCAATGGTGCGTATTGCTGGCGTAAATGATGACGGTACTGATCGTGGCCGGGCCGGTCAGCAGGGGGATGGTGAGTGGCACCACGGCCACGCTGGCGCGGTCTGCCGCCTCTTCCACCTCATCGCTGGTGGATTTTGTCGCCCCGGTCCTAGCGTTGAGCATGCTGATGGCGCTGATGAGCAGAAGCATGCCTCCGCCCACTTGGAAGGATGCGATGGAAATCCCGAAAAAATGCAGCAGATCGGCGCCGATAACAGTACTGATGGCAATCACCAGAAATGCCGAGATCGAACTAACGAAAATTGTCTTTTTCTTCTGTTCGCTGGAGAAGTTCTCCGTGAACAGAATAAAAAATGGGATGATGCCCAGTGGGTTGACGATCGCGAGCAGCGCGATCAGGGGTTTGAGCAGATTCATCGGGGTGTTTGGGGAAAAAGCGCGGCCTCCATTATCGGTGGCCGGCGCCCATTTTTCCCACAGAACGGGCTCAGATCACGCGCGAATAGCGTGGCTGCAGCAGTTGCTCCCGCGGCTGGTGCAGATAGCCGTCGAACTGCATGGCCACCACGCGCACCAGCAGCCGGCCTTGCGGAGTGACGCGGACATGCATGCCCTTCGGGCCGTCTCGCACAGCCAGGCCGGCATCTTCAAGCGGTTTGAGGCGCGCCAGATCGGGGGCAAAGATCGCCTGGGCGTCCACCTTGTACTCCTCGCCCAGGGCACGCAGGTCGAGATGGAAATCGCACATCAGACGCTGGATGGCGGTGCGGCGCAGGTGATCTTCGGGGGTGAGATGAACTCCGCGGGCGGTGGGCAGCTTTCCGAAGGCCAGCATTTCGGTGTATTCGTCGATCGTCTTGGCGTTTTGCGCGTAGCAATTGCCGACATTGGAAATGCTCGATACGCCGAAGGCTAGCAAATCGAGTTCCGCTTGGGTGGAGTAGCCCTGAAAGTTGCGATGCAGCTTGCCCTCGCGCTGGGCGCGGGCGAGTTCGTCGTCTGGCTTGGCAAAGTGATCCATGCCGATGTAGACATAACCTCCCCGCTCAAGCCGTTCTATGGCCATGCCGAGCAAGCCTAGTTTGACGTCGGGCGAGGGCAGCTCTTCGGCATTGATGCGGCGCTGCGGCTTGAAAATATGCGGCAGATGGGCGTAGCTGTAGAGCGACAGCCGGTCAGGCGACAGCTCCATGACCTGATCGAGCGTGCGGGCGAAAGAGTCGAGGTTCTGGAATGGCAGGCCGTAGATCAGATCGAGGCTGACGGAGGAAAAACCGTTCGCGCGCGCAGCGTCGATCACCAAGCGTGTCTCTTCCACGCTCTGGATGCGGTTGACCGCCTGCTGTACTTCTGGCGCAAAGTCCTGCACACCCACGCTCATGCGGTTGAAACCGAGTCCCGCCAGATGCGCTACGCGCTTTTCGTTCACCTTGCGCGGGTCGATTTCAATTGAAAATTCACCGCCAGGCTGCAGGTCGAAATGCTCGCGCGTCATGGCCATCAGCCGCGTGGCTTCCTCGTCATTGAGAAAGGTCGGAGTGCCGCCTCCCCAGTGCAATTGGGTGACCGGCAGGCGCTTCTGGAGAATGCCGGCGATCAGGTGGAGTTCCTGTCCGACGCTGTCGAGATAGGGAGCGGAGCGGCCGTGGTTCTTGGTGGGAATCTTGTTGCAGCCGCAGTAATAGCAAAGTGTTTCGCAAAACGGCACATGGAAATACAACGATACCGGCTCGTTCGGCCGCTGCGCGCGGCGGCGCAGCTCCTCGGCGTAGTCCCGGGGACCGAAACCGGGGAGCATGCGGTCGGCGGTTGGGTAGGAGGTGTAACGCGGGCCTGAGATGTCGAAGCGCTGCAGCAGCTCGGGCTGAAAGTCGAGAGATTGATTCATCATAATGATTGAATGTTTGCGCAAAGCCACTCACGGAGTTTTGATCTGACGCAACGGATCGCACGGGTGCGGCACAATTGCTGCAGCGCAAAACCAACAGCCGACCGGCGTTTCGGGTGCCTTGCAGATGGAATGAACTATCCTGCGACGCGCATCCTCCAGCGCGCGGACGCGGCATCACACACTCCTCATGCAGACTGATTCCACCCCCTCGACCGAACACAAGGCCAGCATGGCCGCACTCAGCCTCGGCGCCCTCGGCGTCGTGTATGGCGATATCGGGACCAGTCCGCTTTACGCCTTCCAGACCGCTTTCAGCCCGGAACACGGCGTGCCCTACAGCCCGGACAATATCCTGGGCGTGCTGTCCCTGATCTTCTGGGCACTGACCCTGATCGTGTTGGTCAAGTATGTGCTGCTGGTGCTGCGCGCCGACAACGACGGCGAGGGGGGCATTCTGGCGCTGATGGCCCTGGTCATGCGCCGCTACGCCAAGGGCTCGCGCGGGCGGACCGTGGCGATCACTCTGGGACTGATCGGTGCGTCGATGTTTTACGGTGACAGTGTCATCACCCCGGCCATCTCGGTGCTTTCGGCGATGGAGGGGCTGAGCGTGGCCACGCCAATTTTCAATGACTGGATCGTGCCCATCACTGCGGGCATTCTGGTCGGCCTGTTCGTGGTGCAAAAACACGGTACCGCGCTGGTCGGGCGGTTTTTCGGTCCCATCATGCTGTTGTGGTTCACCGCCATCGGACTGCTCGGATTGACGCAGATCGTGCAGAACCCGACCGTGCTGCTGGCGATCAACCCGTATTACGGCGCGGAGTTGTTCGCGCGCGAACCTGGCGTGGCGCTCATTCTGCTGGGCGCCGTCTTTCTGGTGTTGACCGGCGGTGAGGCGCTCTATGCGGACATGGGGCATTTCGGCCGCAAGCCTATCCAAACCGCGTGGATCGCACTGGTGATGCCGGGCTTGGTGCTCAATTACTTCGGCCAGGGGGCACTGGTCCTGGCGCATCCGGCAGCCACGAAAAACCCGTTCTTCTACCTCGCGCCGCAATGGGCTTTGTGGCCGCTGCTGCTGCTGGCGACCGCCGCCACCATCATTGCTTCGCAGGCGGTGATCACAGGAGCCTATTCGATCACCACGCAGGCAATCAAGCTGGGCTACCTGCCGCGTATGCGGGTGCTGTTCACGAATGAGAGCAATCAGGGGCAGATCTACGTGCCCTTCATCAACTGGCTGCTGCTTATCTTCGTCATCCTGCTGGTGCTCAGTTTCAAGACGGCGGAAAACCTGGCGGCGGCCTACGGCATAGCGGTGAATATCACCATGATCGTCACCACCGCCTTCATCTGGATGATTGCTCAGCACCGCTGGGGCTGGAGCGCACGGCGCGCCAATCTGGTGTTCGGGCTGTTTGCGCTGATCGATCTGGCCTTCCTGTCGTCGAATGCACTCAAGATTGATCATGGTGGCTGGTTTCCGCTGCTGTTCGGCGCGGTCATCTATACCCTGCTGGCCACCTGGAAGCGTGGCCGCACCTTGTTGCGCCGCCAGTTGGAAGAGCATGCGTTGAACCTGCAGGATTTCGTCTCCAGCCTGTCCACCTACCCGCCCACACGGGTGGAGGGCACGGCGATCTACCTCACCCCCAGCTCCACCACCGTGCCGCATGCCTTGCTGCACAACCTCAAACACAACAAGGTGCTGCACGAGCGGGTGATTTTCCTCTCCGCGCAGACCATGGATGTGCCGCACGTGTCCGCCGATCAGGGCTTGAAACTCACCGCCATGGAAGAGGGCATTTATCTGCTGCATATTGAACTGGGCTTTCAGGACGAGCCCGACATCCAGCGGCTGCTGAACGAGTGCGAGCGGATTTATGGGCTGGAATTCCAGTTGATGGAAACGTCCTTCTTCCTGGCGCGGCAGACCATCATTCCTTCCAAGCTGCCAGGCATGGCGTTGTGGCGCGAGGTTCTGTTCTCTTGGATGAGCCGCAATGCGCAGGATGCGTCCGATTATTTCCGCATCCCGCCAAATCGCGTGGTGGAGCTCGGGACGCAAGTGGAAATCTGAGGAACAGTTCACGCTGGACCGCTTTGTGTGGCCGCAACTGCGGTTTGCACTCTTGCACCGCAGGGCGCTCCTTCTGAAGATGCAGGCATGGTTGATGCTTAGTCATTCTGACCCGTACCCAGGAGGACGCCATGCTTGCCGTAGCCGCCTACAAGACCGTGTTCGATGTCAGCGACGTGGAGCGCAAGCTCCATGGCATGGGACAGGACGCCAACGAGCATCTGCGCGGTACTTACCAACGCATGCTGTCCACGGGCGGAGAGCGCCTTGCGATCAAACCGCAGGATGCGCCGCAGATGGAGCACCTCTGTGCCGAACTGCCCAACTTCGGCGGGCCGCTGCGCGACATCCAGCGTAGCCTGGCCCTGTGCGCCGACAGCCGCGACCCGGTGGAAATCATGCCCATGCTCTTGCTGGGCGACCCCGGGATCGGCAAGACGCATTTCGCTCGCCGCGTCTCTGCCCTTCTGGGCACCACTTGCGCGGTGGCACCGATGAACGCGCTCACAGCCGGGTGGATCCTGTCGGGCGCGTCGTCGCAGTGGAAAAACTCCCGTCCTGGCAAGGTGTTCGATACCCTGGTGGGCGGCGAATTCGCCAATCCGGTGCTGGTGATCGATGAGATCGACAAGGCCGCGGGCAACGCCCAGTATGACCCGCTGGGCGCGCTCTACAGCCTGCTCGAAGCTGACACCGCGCGCGCGTTCACCGATGAGTTCGCCGAAGTTCCCATCGATTGCAGCAGCGTCATCTGGATTGCCACGGCCAACGACGCCAGCCATATTCCAGAGCCCATTCTCAACAGGCTCAATGTGTATGACATCGCGCCGCCCGATGCCGAGGGCACGCGGCAGATCGCCTCCACCCTGTACCGCGAGATTCGCAGCAGCCATGACTGGGGCGCGACCTTCCCCGAGCAGCCGGACGACGACGTGCTCGACGTGTTGCAGCTCTGCAAGCCGCGCGAACTGCGCCGGCTGTTGCTCGGCGCCTTCGGTGCAGCCAAGCTCGATGGGCGCGCGGCGCTTGCTTCCAGGGACTTCGATTTCGAGCGTCTGCGCCGCCAGGCACGCATCGGCTTCATGCACTGATCAGGTCAGCAACGGCCCGACCACGCGCGCCAGCCGCCGTGTGGTCCAGGCCGGGTGCGTGTCGCTCCAGCCGTCATCGGCCAGGCGCCCGGCGCGGTCGATGACAAAGCTCACCGGAATGCGCCAGATGCGCCCATAAGCGCCAAACCACGGGTTGGGCAGCAGCCCGACCGGAAAGCTCAACGTGTCGGCCACAGCGCGCACCTTGGCCAGTCGGTCAGGCCCATCGAGGCAGAAGCCCAGCACCCGCAGGCCTTGTGCGGCATGCGTGGCAGCGTAGCGCGAGAGGAGGGGAAGTTCCGCCCGGCAGGGATCACACCACGTTGCCCAGAAGCTGAGGATGACGACCTCGCCGCGCATGTCGGCAGTGGAGAGGGCGAGTCCGTCCAGAGTGCGCAGCACCGCGACGGGCGCGGGCTGGCCGACGGTCAGGTCATTCGCCCAGGCGCGCTGCGCTCCCAAGCCCAGGGCAGCCAGGCCGAGGTGCGCGCCGTGCTGGAAGAGGGCGCGTCTGGAGAGTCCGGGCATTGCGCGGCGACCTCAGTGCTGCATGCCCTTCATGTCGCCGGGGCCGGAGGCGGTGGGCTTGCGCACCTCGAAGTCGGCGGTGACGGTCTGTTCATTGGAGAACTTGAGGGTCACAGGAATTTTCTGTCCCGGTTCAATGCCTGGGTGGGGCTTCATCAGCATGATGTGATAGTTGCCCGGCGAGAATTCCATGCTCTTGTGCGGCGCGATGGCAATGGCGTCCACATGCACCATGTTCATCATGCCGTTTTTTTCCACGGTCTGGTGCAGCATGACCATGCCGTATTTCGGGCTGGACGCGCCG
>JBAUTC010000155.1:0-2417 GCA_049582025.1 Thiomonas sp. | reverse complement strand
CGCGACTCAACTGACTTCCAGGGCCCCACCCGCTACTGAATTGTCCTGTTGCATTTGATATCAAACGGATTAGCATCGTTGCCGTTTGTAACAAAACCATCACGGAGACCGTTCATGGCCCAAAGCCCAGCTTCCCCCTCGCGCCGCCGCGCGCTGGCATTGACTGGCAGCGCAGCGCTGCTCTCCCCGTTCGCGTTGCGCAACGCCCTCGCCGCGGAATACATCACCATCGCCACCGGCGGCACCAGCGGGGTGTACTACCCGCTGGGAGTGGCTATTTCACAGATCTACACCAAGGCGATTCCAGCAGCCAAGAGTTCGGTACAAGCCACCAAGGGATCGGTGGAAAACCTCAACCTGCTTGAGGCGGGACGGGCAGAACTGGGGTTCTCTTTGGGCGATGCGCTGTCCGCCGCGTGGAAGGGCGAGGCAGACGCCGGTTTCAAAGCGCCACTGAAAAAGCTGCGCGCCATGGCAGCCATCTATTCCAACTACGTGCAGATCGTGGCACGCGCTGATTCCGGCATCAAGTCGCTGGCCGACCTCAGGGGCAAGAGCATCTCGGTCGGCGCGCCGAAGAGCGGCACCGAGCTCAACGCCCGCGCCATCTTCAAGGCCGCCGGGCTAACCTACAAAGACTTTGCCAAGGTCGAATATCTGCCGTTCGGTGAATCCGTCGAATTGATGAAAAACCGCCAACTCGACGCCACCCTGCAATCTGCCGGACTGGGCGTGGCTTCGCTGCGCGATCTGGCGGCATCGCAAAAAATCGTAGTCGTTCCAGTGCCTGCAGACACCATCGCCAAGGTCGGCGATCCGGCGTACCAAAGTGGACTCATTCCCGCGAACACCTATGAAGGCCAGACCGCGGCCGTGCCGACCGCGCGCATCCAGAACTTCCTCGTCACCCGCGAAGGACTGAGCGAAGACCTTGTGTATCAGATGACCAAGGCGATGTTCACCAATCTACCCGAATTGGTTGCCGCGCACGCCGCGGCCAAGGGCATCAGCCTCAAGGAAGCGCCACTGAACTCGCCGGTGCCGCTCCATCCCGGCGCAGCCAAGTACTACCGCGAAGCGGGTGTGCTGAAGTAAGTCGGCGCAAGATCGTTGCATGTCCCGGCCCGCTCTGGCGGGCCGTTTCACACCCCCATCGGGCGGAGCCTTTTACGAGACGGCTGCCCCCCGCATCAGACTCGATCCATGAGCGAAGCCACCGACGACCTGATCCACACATCTTCCGAGCCCCGCGCCGACAGTGGCCACCAGCGCAACCTTGCCGGAATGGCGCAACGCGTGGTGATGGCCGGGGCGCTGGCGTTTTCCGCCTATCAGTTGGTGATGGCGGCATTCCATCCCTTGTCCAGCCTGGTGATGCGCTCTCTGCACGTGGGCTTTCTGATGCTGCTGGTGTTCTGGGTGGTGCCGGCCTTCAGGCGCAAGGCCTGGATGCACAGCATTCCTTGGTTCGACTGGCTGCTGGGCGCCACGGCGTTTGGGCTTGGCCTGTACCAATGGTGGTTCGAGGCCGATCTGATTCAGCGCAGCGGGGATCCGACCACCCTGGATCTAGTGGTTGGCGCAACGCTCGTGGCGCTGCTGTTCGAAGCCGCACGGCGCAGCCTGGGGCTGGCGTTGCCGCTGGTGTGCGCCGCCTTCCTGCTCTACGGGCTGTTCGGCCAATACCTGCCAGATGCAATCAGCCATCGCGGGTACGGCATCGACCAGATCATCGGCCAGCTCTATCTTGGCACTGAAGGCATCTACGGCATTCCCACTCTGGTGTCGGCAACCTACATCTTTCTGTTCATCCTGTTCGGCGCGTTTCTGGAGCATGCCGGGATGATCCGCCTGTTCAACGCCCTTGCGCTGGGTCTGGTGGGCAAGGCACGCGGCGGTCCAGCCAAGGTGGCGGTGATCTCTTCAGGGCTGATGGGCACCATCTCCGGCTCGGGCGTGGCCAATGTGCTGACTGTGGGCCAGTTCACGATTCCGCTGATGAAGCGCTTTGGCTATTCGCCGGTGTTTGCCGGTGCGGTGGAGGCCACGGCCAGCATGGGTGGACAGATCATGCCGCCGGTGATGGGTGCGGTGGCCTTCATCATGGCCGAAACGCTCAACGTGCCCTATGCCGACATCGTCAAGGCAGCCGTCATTCCCGCGGCGCTTTACTACCTGACTGTGTTCTGGATGGTGCATCTGGAGGCCGGACGCAAAAGGCTGCTGGGCCTGCCCCCAGACCAGATCCCCAACCCGTGGAAGGCGCTGAAGGAAAACTGGCATCTGGCGCTGCCATTGGCGGCGCTGGTGTGGATGTTGTTCCACGGCTTCACACCCATGTTTGCCGGGATGATGGGGCTGTCGCTGACGGCCATTTTGCTGCTGGGCGCGGCCATCGCGGCGCGCATTTCGCACAT
>JBAUTC010000154.1:0-2349 GCA_049582025.1 Thiomonas sp. | reverse complement strand
CCATCCGCGACCAGCTCATGACCGGCATGACCACCGATCGCAGCGAGGTCGATCATCGCTGGGTCAAGGCACTGCAGAACGAGATGCGCGAAGCCGAGGTGGAAATGCGTGTTGAACTGTTGCAGCGCCAGATTCTGGTGCGCGAGCTGCTGAGCCTGCGCGTGGGCGATGTGCTGCCGGTGGACATGCCCGACACCGTGATCGCACGGGTGGACGGCATCCCGGTGCTCCTTGGCGAATATGGGCGGCACGAGGACAAGATGGCGCTGAAGATCCGCCAGCAGCTCTTCCCTGAAGTCCCCGAGAAAGTGCAGCTTCTGGCCCAGGGCGCGCACTGATTTTGGCCATTCAAACCGCAGGACATCCCATGGCAGAAGACACCACCACCGACACCGCAGCCGCCGACGATCTCGCGGACTGGGGCGAAGCGATGGCCGAGCAGGGCGTCGATCCCGGAGCTGCCGCGGCGGAGCCGGCTCCTGCGACTGCGGCGCCCAAGGTACAGCCTGCGTCCTTCGCGGAATTGCGCGCCGATCAGGGTGGCGCAGCGGCTAATAACAACAACCAGCTCGATCTGGTGATGGATATTCCCGTCACCCTGTCGGTCGAGCTGGGACGCACCAAGATCCAGATCCGCGAGCTGTTGCAACTCGCCCAAGGTTCGGTGGTCGATCTTGATCGTCTGGCGGGTGAACCGATGGACGTTCTCGTCAACGGCTTTCTGATCGCCCGAGGCGAGGTGGTGCTGGTGAACGATAAATTCGGCATCCGCCTGACCGACATCGTCAGTCCCGCCGAGCGCGCGCGGCGATTGGCCTGAAGGATCTCAATTCAGCTTAAACCGCGACCTGCTGTCCTGTAGGGACCGGGCGTTCATTTTCGCTGGGTACCGGCCAGTCCGCGCCGCAAATCGCACCGAAGAAACAAAGGCTTCATGACATCAAGTCATCAGTCCAGCCTACGTTATCGGTGTTTCTTGAGAGCCTGCGTTGCGCAAGGCCTTCAGCTGGTAAAGCGCATCGAGCGCCTGTCGGGGGCTGAGGGCATCGGGATCGGTGCCGTCCAAGGCGTGAAGCAGGTCGCGTGTGTTTTCGTCCAGGACGGTGTCGTGTTCCGCCTCGGCATTGGGTTCTTGCCCTCCAGCCGGGGCGATGAACAAATCGAGTTGCGCCTCTTGCTCCTGGTGCTGGCGCTCGAGTGCGTCTAGCCGCTTGCGGGCATCTCGAATCACCGCTGCGGGCACGCCGGCGAGTTGAGCAACGTGCACGCCATAGCTGCGGCTTGCCGGCCCTTCGCGCACCTCATGCAGGAACACAATGCCCTGCGGCGTTTCGGCAGCGCCCACATGCACATTGGCTGCCTGCGGGTGGCGCTGCACCATGTCGGTCAACTCGAAATAGTGGGTGGCGAACAGCGTGAGGCTGCGATTGCGGTCGTGCAGTTGCGCGGCAATGGCGGCAGCCAACGCCAGCCCGTCGAAGGTGGAGGTGCCGCGACCCACCTCGTCCATCAGCACCAGGCTGTGCGGCGTGGCCTGCCGCAGAATCGCAGCGGTTTCGGCCATTTCCACCATGAAGGTCGATTGACCTCCCGCCAAGTCGTCCGAGGCGCCGATGCGGGTATAGATCGCGTCCAGCGGCCCGATTCGGGCGCCTTTGGCCGGCACGTAGCTCCCGAGATAGGCCAGCAGGGCGATCAGCGCGGTCTGCCGCATATAGGTGGACTTGCCGCCCATGTTCGGCCCGGTGAGGATGAGCAGGCGGCGCTGGTCGTCCAGCCGGCAATCGTTGGGAATGAAACGGTCGACCCTGCTTTCAATCACCGGGTGACGTCCGTTGTCGATGTCGATACCCGGCGTCGCCACCAGCTCGGGGCAGATCCAGCCGAAGGTGCTGGCACGTTCGGCCAGCGCTGCCAGGGTATCGAGCAGGGCGATGGCTTGTGCGGCGCGGCGGATGGCAGCGAGCTCGGGCTGCAAGGTGTCGATCAAGTTCTCAAACAGCAGTTTTTCCCGCGACAGGGCACGGTCCTGTGCCGAAAGCGCCTTGTCCTCGAAGGTCTTGAGCTCCGGTGTGATGTAGCGCTCCGCGCCCTTGAGTGTCTGGCGGCGGCGGTAATCGTCGGGCACCTTGTCGGTCTGGCCGTGGGTGACCTCGATGAAAAATCCGTGCACCTTGTTGTACTGCACCCGGAGATTTGCAATGCCGGTGCGCGTGCGTTCGCGCTGTTCGAGTTCCATGAGGAAGCTGCCGCAATCGGTGTCGATGGCGCGCAGCTCGTCGAGCTCGGCGTCAAAGCCGGGGGCGATCACGCCGCCATCACGCAGGTTCGGCGCGGGTTCCGCTGCAA
>JBAUTC010000153.1:0-3534 GCA_049582025.1 Thiomonas sp. | reverse complement strand
TATTTACGATCGCCTTCACAATAGAATATGCGCTGCGCATTTCCGTTGTAAAAAACCCGGTTCGTTATACGTTGAGTTTTTATGGAGTGATTGATTTATTCGCTATTCTGCCAAGTTATATTGGACTTATTTTTGCCGGCACTGGTTATTTGATGGTCATTCGCATATTGCGGGTCTTGCGAATATTCCGCATCCTCAAACTGTCTGAATATACAGGCGCCTCGAATCAACTCATGGAGGCACTGTATCGCAGCAAAAACAAGATTTTCGTTTTTCTGTTGAGTGTACTTATCCTTACTACCATATTCGGTTCCGTCATGTATCTCGTGGAGGGGCCGCAAAACGGCTTCACGAGCATTCCGCGCGGAATTTATTGTGCCATTGTGACCATGGCCACAGTCGGATTTGGAGATATCACGCCAAAAACCGCACTTGGTCAGTTGATCACGTCGGGGATCGTGATTATCGGTTACGGAATTATTGCAGTACCAACTGGAATTTATTCAGCGGAACTCATTAATAGTGCCAGAATACAACGCCATCTGGCCAAGGCGAGTGACAAGAAAATCGATTGCCCGCGCTGCGGCCTGCATGGGCATGCGGAGGACGCGCGCTTCTGCCGCCGCTGTGGTCACGCGCTGCCAGGCACGGCGCTCAGTCCGGAATCATCTTCCCCGGGTTCATCAGATTCTGAGGATCGAGCGCCTGTTTGACGGCCCGCATCTGTGCCACGGCCACAGCATCACCGTATCGCGCCAGATCGTCTCGCTTGAGTTGCCCCACGCCGTGCTCGGCTGAAAAGGTGCCGCCACAAGCCACTGCGGCATCGTGCACCATGCGGTTGCAGGCAGACTGATGCTCTGCCAAGAAGCGTGACGCATCCATGCCGAGCGGCGCTTGCACGTTGTAATGCAGGTTGCCGTCGCCCAGATGGCCAAACACCACGAGGCGCGCTCCCGGAAAGGCCTGGGTAATGAGCTCGGCGGTCGATTCCACAAAGGCCACCATGCGTGACATCGGCACCCCGATGTCATGTTTGATATTCAGGCCCTCCTGCGCCTGCGCCAAGGGAATGGACTCGCGCAAATGCCACAGCGCCCGACTTTGCGCCAGGTTCTGCGCCACGGCTGCATCAACGATCAGCCCCGCTTCCAGCGCGGCTTCCAGCAGTCCTTCCAGCCGTGCCTTGCCCTGCGGCCCGCTCTCCGTCTCGCTCGATTCCAGCAAGACGCACCAGGCGCTCGGCAGCGCGAACGGCAAAGACTGCTGCGGGAAGTGTTGCTGCACCAGCTGCAGGCTGTGCGCGCTCATCAGTTCGAATCCGGTCAGATTGCTGCCCAGCCGCGTTTGTGCCAGTGCAAGCAGGGCGATGGCGTCGCTCACGTTATGTACCGCGGCCAGCGCGGTGATCTGCGCCGCAGGTTGCGGAAACAGCTTGAGCGTCGCCGCCGTGATGATGCCCAGCGTGCCTTCGGCGCCGACATACAGGTCGCGCAGGCTGTATCCAGTATTGTTTTTGCGCAGGGTGTTGAGCGCATCGAGCACCCGCCCCTGCGCCGTGACGACCTCCAGCCCGAGACAGAGGTCACGGGCATTGCCATAGCGCAGCACCGCCGTACCGCCGGCGTTGGTCGAGAGATTGCCGCCGATGGTGCAACTGCCCTCCGCAGCAAGAGAGAGCGGAAACAGCTTGTCGACGTCCAATGCGGCCTGCTGCACCGTGGCCAGCACGCAACCCGCCTCGGCGATCAAGGTGCCACCCGCGGCATCGACCGCCCGGATGCGATTGAGGCGGCGTGTGCTGAGCACGATCTGCTGGCCGCTCGCGTCCGGCGTGGCTCCGCCGACCAACCCGGTGTTGCCGCCCTGCGGCACCACACTCACGCCGTGGAGCGCACAAAGCTGCACCACTTCGACGACCTCCGCGGTGTCACCGGGCAACACTACCGCCAGCGCCTGCCCCTGATAACGCTTGCGCCAGTCGGTCAGGTAGGGAGCGCAATCGTCTGCGCCGTGCAGCACGTGGGTGCTTCCCAGCATGGCACGCAAGGCGTCGAGAAAGCGGATACGCTCAGCGGACGTCATGAACTGAAGCGCCTGAGCGCAAAAATCCGGCAACGCAGACAAACAGCATCAGCGACAGCAACAGCTCGATCCACCCCAGACCGCGCGCTGCAGCGCCGGTATCGGTCAAGGCCCGGGTGACGCCTTCGGCGGCATAGAACCACAACACCAGACTCAACCAGCGGAACGTGAATGCCTTGCCTCGCAGCACGCCGGGCACGGCAGGCAGCAGCGGCACGACCTTGAGCACCAGCAACGATCCCCCCGGGCGGAGCGGCGCCACCCACAGCTCCCACAATACACAAAGCAGGATGAGCGCGAGAAGGATGAACACCGTACCGCGATGCCAGACATGCTGCCAATCGGCGCCAGAGAGGAGTTTGGAGGAACCGGACATGGACAGCCTCAATTTAGACCGCAGCGAGCTTGAGCGCTGCGTGCGCCAGCCGCTGTCCCAAAGCCAAAGCGAGGCGCTTTTCCTCCTCGCTGACTGCCAGACTGGAGTCGGGCGCGGAATGGTGGCTCACACCATACGGCGTGCCGCCGCCGCGCGTGGTCATCAAGTCAGGCTGATTGGCATACGGCAGGCCGACGATCAGCATGCCGTGATGCAACAAAGGCAGCATCATCGACAGCAAGGTGCTTTCCTGTCCGCCATGCAGGCTGCCCGTGGAAGTGAAGACCGCGGCCGGCTTGCCCGCCAACGCACCAGAGAGCCACAACGCCGATGTCTGATCGAGAAAATACTTGAGCGGGGCGGCCATATTGCCAAACCGGGTGGGTGAGCCGAGCGCCAGGCCAGCGCAGTCCTGCAGATCGCCGAGTTCCACATACGGTGGGCCATCGTCGGGGATGGGCGGCTCGGTCCGCTCGACAACGGCACTGACGCGCGGCACGGTGCGTACACGCGGCAAGACACCCGGCACTTGGGCCACGCCTTGCGCAATGTGTTCCGCCAAAGTGCGGGTGCCACCATGTACGCTGTAATAGAGCACCAGAATCTCTTTCATCCCGCTATCGTATTGCCATGTCCCGCCTGCGCCCTTCCGACACCCTGATTGCCAGTTTGCGCACATTGGCCAAGCGCTTCGCGCAGGACAATCTGGCGCAGACGGCGGGGAGCCTCACTTTCACCACCCTGATCTCTCTGGTGCCGCTGCTGACAGTGGCCTTGGCGGTATTCACCGCGTTTCCGGCGTTCGACAAAATGCAGGGAGAGGTTCAGGCACATCTGGCGCAGTCGATGTTGCCCGACGGTATTTCCGACAAGGTCTATCACTACCTCAGCGATTTTGCCGCCAAGGCCAAGGGCCTGGGGCTGGTCAGCGTGATTTTCCTCATCATCACCGCCACGTCGATGATGCTCACCGTCGATCGTGCGCTCAACGCCATCTGGCGCACGCCCCGTCCGCGCTCGCTGGCACAACGCGTGTTGCTCTACTGGGCGGGTTTCACGCTTGGACCGCTGGT
>JBAUTC010000152.1:0-11529 GCA_049582025.1 Thiomonas sp. | reverse complement strand
CTTCGGACGGCTGTTCCTCGCGGGGGATGCGGGCCACATCGTGCCGCCCACCGGCGCCAAGGGCCTGAACCTCGCCGCCACCGACGTGAAGTACCTCGCCAATGCCCTGATCGAGCACTATCAGGAGCGCTCGGACGCCGGCGTCGATGCGTACTCGGAGCGTTGTCTCAAGCGCATCTGGCGCGGCGAGCGCTTCTCCTGGTGGTTCACGCATTTGATGCATCGATTCCCGCAGGACGGCGAGATCGCCAACCGCTTCCAGATGGCCGAACTCGACTATCTGCTGCATTCCGAAGCGGGCCTGCGCACCATCGCCGAGAACTACGTCGGCCTGCCGCTGGACTTCGGCGAGTAAGGGGTGATGGGACGGGCGCCGGTTACTCGGCGCCGTCTTCCCGGGTTGGACCGGGTTCGAGTCCAGCGCGCTGCGCAGTCGGTGTGAGGCGTCTGCGGATAATCCCGGTGCGGGCCCTGCGAGACTGCATCTATACTACTCGTCAGTATACTGATGAATAGTATGCGGAACGTGGAGACGGCATGAATACAACATCTCGAGCAGGCACGGTGCTGGTGGCTGGCGGTGGAATCGGCGGGCTGGCGGCCGCGCTGGCGCTGGTGCGACGCGGATTTTCGGTGAAAGTGCTGGAGCAGTCGCCCCAGATCGGCGAGATCGGCGCGGGCATTCAGCTCGGCCCCAACGCCTTCCACGCCTTTGACGCGCTGGGCATCGGCGAGCGGGCGCGGGGTCGTGCGGTCTATACCGACTGCATGGTGATGCACGACGCCATCGACGAAACCCAGGTTGGCCGCATTCCCACCGGCGAGGCCTTCCGCCAGCGCTTCGGCAATCCGTATGCGGTGATCCATCGCGTGGACATCCATACCTCGCTGCTCGAAGGCGTGCAGGAAGCCGAGGCGGCCGAATTCCTCACGTCCACCCGGATCGAACGTGTGGAGCAGGATGACACCGGCGTCACCGTGTTCGACCAGCATGGCAACCCCCACCGCGGCGTGGCGCTGATCGGTGCCGACGGCGTGAAGTCCGTGGTGCGCGAGCAGTACGTGGGCGACGCGGCGAGGGTAACCGGCCACGTGGTGTACCGCGCGGTGGTGGACAAGGCCGACTTCCCGATCGAACTGCAGTGGAACGCCGCAAGCATCTGGGTCGGGCCGAACTGCCATCTGGTGCATTACCCGCTGCGCGGCGGCGAGCAATACAACGTGGTCGTGACCTTCCACAGCCGCCAGAAGGAGGAATGGGGCGTCCGCGAAGGCAGCCGCGAAGAGGTGCAGAGCTACTTCCAGGAGGTTTGCCCCAAAGCGCGTCAACTGATCGACCTGCCCAAGAACTGGAAGCGCTGGGCCACAGCCGACCGCGAGCCCATCGGCCAGTGGAGCTTCGGCCGCGCCACGCTGCTGGGCGACGCCGCGCACCCCACCACGCAATACATGGCACAGGGCGCCTGCATGGCGCTGGAAGATGCCATCACCCTCGGCGAGGCGCTACGCGTGCACGACAACGCCCTCGAACCTGCCTTCGACCGCTACCAGCGCTCGCGGGTGGCGCGAACCGCGCGCATCGTGTTGTCCAGCCGCGAGATGGGCCGTATCTATCACGCCAAGGGCGTCGAGCGCCTGGTGCGCAACGATCTGTGGAAGGACCGCAGGCCCGAGCGCTTCTACGACGCGATGGAGTGGCTCTACAGCTGGCGGGTCGACAACTGCCTGGCCGACCACTGACCCAAAGGAACCCACGGAGACTCCCACCATGAATGAACTCGGACGCCTGGAAGACCTGCCCGTCGACTACCGCGAGGACTTGCAGAAGCTCAACCTTGTGCCGCTGTGGCCCAGCCTGCGCGCGGTGCTGCCGCCGAACAAGCCCCAGCCCAAAACCAGCCCGATTCACTGGCCCTACCAGTCGCTGCGCCCTCTGCTGATGCGGGCGGGAGAACTCACGCCAATCGAGAAGGCGGAGCGTCGCGTGCTGGTGCTGGCCAATCCCGGCCATGGTCTGGAGAAAATGCAGGCCAGCTCCGCCATCTACCTCGGCATGCAGTTGCTGCTGCCGGGCGAGTGGGCACCGTCGCACCGCCACACACCCAACGCGGTGCGCATGATCGTCGAAGGCGAGGGCGCCTACACCACGGTGGACGGCCAAAAATGCCCAATGGCTCGCGGCGACCTCATCCTCACCCCCACCGGCCTATGGCACGAGCACGGCCACGATGGCAACGAGCCGGTAGTCTGGCTCGACGTGCTGGATCTGCCGGTTGTGTATTACCTCGAAGCCTCGTATCACGTGGATGGTCAGCGCCAGCCGGTCACCTCCACCGAATCGGAGCGGCGCTTCGCCCATGGCGGGCTGTTGCCCACCCCGGCCTTCGAGCGCGGCAATGCGGCCTATCCGGTGCTACGCTATCCGTGGGCGCAGGCTCGTGCTGCGCTGGAGACCCTGGCGGCTGCAGCGCCGCGCGAGGAGGTGGTGCAGATCACCTACGTCAATCCGCAGACGGGTGCGGACGCGCTCAACATCCTGGGCTTCTATGCCCTGATGCTGCGGCCCGGCCAGACGGTCACGCTACCTGCACGCTCGCCGGCGGCGGTCTATCACCTGATCGAAGGCGCGGCCGACGTGGATGTGCTGGACCAGCACTTCGCGCTACAGGAGGCGGATACCTGCTGCGCGCCGGGCTACACGCCGGTCACTCTCAGCAATCGCAGCACCAGTGTGCCGGCCTTCCTGTTCATCGCCGACGAGGCGCCGCTGCACCGCAAGCTTGGCGTCTACGAGCGACGCGACTGAGCGCGGCGAACAAGGTGTCGTGCCGCGACGCCCGGAGTCGCGGGTGACGCCTTCGACATCGCCCATCCCCATGGTCTGCCTCCTCAGCGGGAGCCGATGCCTCGCTCACCGCAAGTCGTTTCCCGGTTTCCCTGTAGGGGACACGATGTCTAGGACGACAGCTTCTTTAGCTGGTGCTTGGTGGCTTCGTATCCATGCTTCACTCCGACGGCCACATCATTGCCGACGACCTTGCCCGCGTGGACGACAGCGTGGCCGGTTTGAGCGCCAACCTGGCCCACTTTCTTGCCGACATGGACGGCATCTTCCTTGACGTTGTGGGCGTACTGACCGACCGTCTCAGCATGGACGGCTGTAGCCAGTGCGAAGAGCAGGGCCGACGCGACCACGTATTGGGTTTTCATGGAAATTCTCCGAGTGTGTGGGTGAAACGCCACCGCGCGCGGCGCGGTGCAAATGTCCTGTGCCTGTTGGTTTGTGTGCTGCGTGAATTGTGCCAGCGGAGTGAAAACCATGGGGGCGTCGTCATCCTCGTGCGCCAGCGTTGTTGACCTCGGGTACAAGGGCGCGAACCTGGAAGGGCCTTCGGCGGCTATTGAGCCATCGCGCTGCGGCAGCTACGGCCGCTCGGCCAGTACCTGCTCGACCAACCAGTCGGTCAGGCGTTGGCTCGCCGCCTCTATATCGCCACCCCCATGGCACTGGGCATGCCAGCGTGCGGGCTCGGAATCGGCAACACCTCGCTTTTCGAAGAATTCCGCGACGGGGCAAGTTCGCAGAGGAATTTTGAGGTCGGTCGAGACCGACTGGTTATGGAGCCAGTGATGAGCCAGCGCTCCCAGGAAGGTGCGCACCTTGCCGGGAGTGATCGGCAAGGTGAAGGATGCACACCAGCTTGGTAGCGATTCTGCGACCATGGGCCGTGCGAACCCGTATCCTTGGCCAAGACTTGCGCCGAGAATCATTGCCGCCTCGATCATTCCGGCTTCTTCAAGTCCTTCGAGGATGACTTCGCGGTTCAGATCGTGACCGAGTTGGATGATGGCGCGAATCATCGAAAGATTCAGGAGCGGCGACTTCCGCAGCCCCAGGACCATGCTCTGATCAACCTTGATCGCATCGAACGGGACGATCGATAGCCTTTGCAGGCTGCTGTATCCCGAGCCAAAGTCGTCCATGACGAGTTTGATGCCAAGGCGAGTGAGTCTGTCGATCGCCTCATCCTGCGCCGCAAAGTCGATGGTCTCGGTCTCCAATAATTCCAGGCTCAGGCGATGGGGGGCGATTCCGTGATCGCGTAATGCTTCTTCGATCCACGCGGAGCAATCTGGATCGAGCAGTGTCGTTGGTGCCAAGTTCACGGACACATTGACTGGCCGGCCTTGTGCTTCCCATGTCACCAACTGGCCCAATGCCTGATTCAGGCCGGCCCGAAATACATGATCCAGTTCGGTGTCGCCAAGGAGCGGCAAGAATTGGGCAGGCGGAAGAATTGTTCCATCCTCCAGAATCAGGCGTGCCAATGACTCGACTTTGGGAATACTGCCATTGCGCAGATCAACAATCGGTTGCATGAACATCTGCAATCCACCAGCGAACAGCCGCTCGCGGATGGCCTTGGCCTGCTTCTCTTGAACGACCGGTGCGACTGCCGTGCATCGAGACCAGATTTGTCCCCACCGCTCCTGCAGCCCGCGCGCGAATTGCTGCATCGCCGCTGACTCGAACTGGTTCGGATAGGCACCAAATAAGCTCAGCACCGCAACCACAATGCCAGCGACATTGCGCACCGGGACGCTCAGGGTGGACCGTATTGTGAGCGCGCTGGCTTGTGAGTGCCACGCGGCATACCGGGGATCCTTTGCATAGGATGCGGCGCGCTGGATTTCGGCGCTGCGCCAGGCCACGGCACTGAGCCCCTGTCCTCGTGGAGATTGGGGATCGACCACAGCCTCCTTGCCGGGTGTTGTCAAAATGGCTGCAATCGCCCGGCCTTTGCCCCCCGCACTGCGCTCGACGACAAATACCCCGCTCGAGGTCAAGCGCATCAGCAGCGCCCCCTGCATCCCTGGAAGCCGACCCATTGCGGCAATTTCTTCGGCGCTGACATCAGCCCATAGCGCTCCCGGCGCAGGAAGCGGCCTTGATAGAAGATCCTGGTACGCGGCCAAGACGGATGCCTGCCTTTCGAGCTGGACCTGCACATCGTCCTGCAGACGGCTTTCTGCCGTCAACAGCAAGCGATAGCGGTCTCGCGGCGGCATTGCTGTGGTGCGCACCGCATCGCTGAGATGGCGGCGATAGAGCGCCGAGGATTCCACGAGCAAAGACGGCGTGACACCGACCAAAGCATGCACGGTGCCGAGGAGCCCGGCGCGGCGCGCAACGTCTTGTTCTCCGGTCTTCGGGGCAAACAAGAACTGCAGGTGCTTGATCTGCTGCTTTCGCAGCGTTTGCATTTCGTCGTCGGTGAGATGGCGCAAGATGTCGTATGCACTGGTCGTGTGCTTCAGGTCGGCATAAAAATCTTCGGTGAACTGCTCGCTCACGGCCTTGATCTGAGCTTGCACGCCTTCCAGAAGCGAAGTTGCTTCGCTGCCATATACGTCAAAAACATCTTCACGCTCGGCACTTGAATCGGACGACGCGCCAATGCGCCACCAACATTTTCTGTCGTGCTTGTGCAATTTTGCCTGGTACATGGCGGCATCGGCCTGGCGAATCAATGCATCACCGTCTTCGGCGTCCAATGGAAAGAGCGCCACTCCCATCGTCATTTCCACCTGCACAAAGACGCCCGGGCAGATTTCGAAGGGAGCCTCGACGCAATGGTGCAGCCGATCGAAGACACTGGTAAGTTGGTTGATCGCTTGCAACTCGTCGATGTTTTCGGTCACGAGAACGAACTCGTCACCCCCGAGTCGAGCCACGATGTCCGAGGCGCGGACATGTTTCGTCATCCGGATGGCGAGCTCTTTGAGCAACCGATCCCCCGCGTCATGCCCCTGCGTATCGTTGATGATCTTGAAGTCGTCGAGGTCGATCATGCACACCGCGAAGACACCATTCTGGCTCCGAGCCCGGGCCACGGCGAGCGGTAGAAACTGGTCCAGAACGAAGCGGTTTGGAAGCTCGGTCAGCGCATCGTGTCGGGCCTGGTAACTCATTGCCTCATGCGCTTGTTGCAGTGCCGTGATATCGATGGCACTGATCAAGACGCCGGGGGATCCGTCAGGCAGCGTCACGGATGCCGTCATGAGCCTGGCAACGCCCCGACTTCCATCTCTGCGGCGGAAGGGCACTGCATCATGATCGAGCGTCAAACCTTGTATCGACGCTTTGAACCGTTGCGTCCATTCGCCGAATGTTTCAGACTCAAGATGAAGCAATTCTGTGGTCTGGCCGATCAATTCGCTCCGTTCATAGCCTGTCATGGCGCATAGGGCTGGATTGACGTCGAGGATGCGGCGATGTTGATCGAGCAGATAGATGCCGGCCGCATTTTGCTGAAACAGGCTGCGCTCGAACTGTCGTGAGCCATCGAGTTGGGCACGGAGTTTCAACTCGCGCCGGCGGCTCGCGAGTCGGGCCAGCCCGCGAGAAATGTCCGTGGCAACATCCTCAAGCAAGTGGCGCAACTCGGTGTCAAACACATCCGTCTCGGCGTGATAGACAACCAAGACTTCCGAGGTTTTGCCATGCCGCTGAATCGGCAGCGTGGCCGTCGCGTTCAGGCCGAATCGCTGTGCCCTTTCCTCCCACGGTTTCGGACGCGGCGTCGCCGCGATAGATCCGCTGAAAAGGGCTCGGCCTTCGAACCATGTGTGCGGGGTTGGTCCTTGACCTTCGGGTCGGTTGGGGTCTGTCGTGATGAAAAGCCCCTCCATGTAGGGCGTCTCGCCACTCGCCGCAAGAAATTCAAAACGGCCGCTTGCGTCAGGGCGACCGATCCAGGCGAGTTTGAAACCCCCATATTGAACGGCCAGGTCACAGATGTCTTGAAAAAGTCGGCCTTCATCATCGTCGTTCGAAATGACAACGTTCACCTGAGAGCGCATTGCATTGAATGCGGCCAGGCGCCGCAGGTTTTTTGCGTTTTCCAGAGCATCGTCGCGCCAATTGATCATCTGAATGAATCGACGCTCGCCTCGCTTTGCCGCAGCCTCGAGGTAGATCAAGTAAACGATCGACAGGACCGCCATGATCTCGCACGCTCTGCTGCCCACCGACCAAAGTGCCGCGGCCAGGGGAACCAGGGTGAAGATGGCGAACAATTCGGCGGCCCAGCCGTCAAACGCCAATCCCGCTACGGCCGAGCCGCTGACGCCGGCAAGAACAAATGCGACAAATGTCTGGCCTGATGCGCTGGAGGGAAACAGGAAGAGCGGAACCGCCCCCCATGTGGCACCCGTCAACACCGCGCCGATGCGCAACAAGCGATGCAACTGGCTGTTGCCATCCAGCGATGGACGTTTGCGATGCGCCGCCCAAACTCCGAGCCGGCCGAGGTGGAGCAGAACATTGACGAAAGCCCAGGCGAAGAAACACTTCGCCGCGGCATCAGGCCACAAAAACCAAAAAGTCAACGCAGCCGCCGCGAGATTGCTGACGACCGACATTGGCACCGACGCAAGAAGCTGACGGCATTGATCAGCGCTTATTGACTTCGTTCCTGAAGCGGCTGGCGCGGAGGTCATCGACTTGACTCTGTTGTGCGGGGGGATGGTCAGTTAAAAGCGAGGTCGAGAGCCGACACCGGTTGGCGAGCAACAACATGAGACGATCGTCAACGTGAGCTTGCAATATAAAACGGCACGTTTCAGGAACTCTGAAGTCGAGTGGGATGAATCGACCGGCCGCATCAAAGCGGCGGCCAGGTTCCGCGGGCAGCTTGGCGCCGGCTCGCCACCTTTTTCGACACGCCACGCTCCGTCCTGAGCTTGGCGTTTTTCCCGCGCCGTCGCTCCAACGCGGCCAGCCCGCACTCCGGCCTGGGAATGCGTGGTGCGGGTCCTGCTGTGGCTCGCGCACCCACTTGCGCAACATGTTCACGCGCGGCCTGCGTGAACGTCACGCCCTGCTCCTTGACCGACCTCACAGCCTAAAGTCTGAACGCGCGACTACATCTCCTTCTCGTCGTCAAGTACCACTTCCGGTTTCGTCGTCTACCTGACCACGGCAAATTTGAAACCGGCCACAACTCCCAAGGGATCTGACTCTTGTCGGCCTCAAATGGGATTACTTTGGACGACGTCGGCCTCCGCATGTCCCGCAAGCACCAAGGCCGCGGGCGGCGTGCCTCTGTCCCACATCGTCGCCTTCGCGCTTTTCCAGTACGTGGAAAGCTGGCGCAAAACGCCCCGGCGCGGGGCGGCGCAATGTCGCAAGAAATTACGGTGTCACGCTGGCTTGCCGCTCACCGATGAGTGATTCGTAGGTGCCGTAGAAGGACAGGATGTAAGCCAGGAAAATGGCGATGACTACCGGCATGCTGAAGGTCGCGGCCAGGGTTTCGCTGGCGCCGAGCAGGCTGGCGATGAGCACGATGAGCGTGGGCAAGCTGAGGAACAACAGCAGCCATTGCGCCGCATAGACGGCGAAGGCCTTGAGGTTGCGCAGGCAGAGCACAAAGCTGAAAAAAAGCGCCTTGACCGGTGGCATGTCGTGCCAGGTGATGAGCGGCGGGGCGAGCCAGAAGGCCAGCGATACGGGAATGTAGGTCACGGTGGCGGCAATGGCTCCCAGACGCAGGCTGCCATCGGCAATGGCGCTGGCCGGCGGTTTGTCGCCCAGCAGCAAGAGGCGCAGCATGGCGCCGCCGTCGAACAGCGCACCAGCGCTCAGCACGATGAGAACCGCCAGTGTGTAGAGCACGCCCAGAATCGCCAGATTGCGCAGCGCCACAGGTCCGGAGCGGAACCCGGTGAGCAGCACCGCGGGCCACACAGGTTGTTTCTGCGCGATCTGGCGACTGGCCTGCATGAAGCCGATGGTGCCGAACTGCACAACGAACAGCGGGAACACCAGTCCGATGATGGGCAGCGCGGAGATGAAGCCGGTCACCACGATATAGGCCGTGATCATCAGCAGGGCACCCCAGGGTTGGAGTACCAGGCGGCGAAAGCCGGTCTGCACCCAGAGCAGGCCTTCGCGGGCGGGGATGGTACGCAGTTGCATGTGTGGCTGAAGAGGAGAGAGCGAGGCGCGGTTGATAGCCGCGGGAATGGCAATGGTATCGAGAGCCCGCGGCATGGGCCCAGACGCATAGGTATCAATGCGCCGCGATGCGCTGGCGCAGTACGCGCTCGAAATGGGTGGGGTCGTGCGGGGTGAGCAGGTGGGCGTCACGCGGCAGGTGGAAATCGGCCAGGCGCGATGTCCAGAAGCGCAGTGCTGCGGCGCGCAGCGCGTCCGCTAGCAGGGCCCGTTCAGGCGCCGCCATGGGGCGCAGCTGGACGTAGGCGCCGAGCAAGGCGTCGCGGCGAGCGGGGTCGAACGCGCCAGTCTCGAGATGGATGCACCAGTCGTTCAGTGCGACGGCCAGGTCAAACAGCCAGGTGTCGACTCCGGCGAAATAGAAATCGAACACGCCGGAGAGCGTATCGCCGTCAAACAGCGCGTTGTCGCGGAACAGGTCGGCATGCACCGCGCTACGCGGCAGAGCGGCGTAATCTGGGGAGGCGACGACACGGGTCTGATGCGCCAGCTCGGTGGTGATGAGCGCGTGCTGCTCGGCCGTGAGGTAGGGCAGGATGGCCGGGATGGTGCGGGTCTGCCAGCCCAAACCGCGCAGATTGGGTTGCGTACCCGCATAGTCCTGCGCGGCCAGGTGCATGCGCGCCAGGCACTGCCCCACTTGCGCGCAATGCGTCGGCGCGGGGTGCAACTGGCTGCGACCTTTCAGACGGGTGACGATCGCGGCCGGCTTGCCCTTGAGTGTGTGCAGCACCTGGCCGTCGCGGTCAGGCATGGGGTCGGGCACCGGGATGCCGTGGGCCGCGAGGTGGTGCATCAGCCCGAGGTAGAACGGCAACTGCTCAGCCTGAAGACGCTCGAACAGGGTGAGGACGAACCGGCCCTGCGTTGTTGTCAGAAAATAATTGGTGTTCTCGATCCCGCTGGCAATGCCCTGCAGTTCGGTGAGTGTGCCCAGATCGAAACGGGCAAGCCAGGAGTCGACCTCTGCAGCGTCGAGCGGAGTAAAAACAGCCATGAAGGGAAGTGGGAAATGAGGGGCGGCCCATGCGGCAGGGCCGACAGATTATTTGAACGTGAGTACTTTCCACTGCGCCTGACCTTCCATGCGGGCCGGGTCGGTGCTGGAGGAAATGCTGGGCGGCACGACGTTGTAGGCAGCGCCGCCGTGCAGCGGCTGCACCAGAATGGACGTGGTGGCGCCGCGGACCTGCTGTTCCTGGATGCGCACGGAGTGGTCCTGCGTCAGGTTGTTGCGCACCAGCGGCTCGGGATATTTGGACGGCGACTGGGTATCCGTCAATGGCGCGGCAGGGGCGGCAGTCTTGGATTGCGCGTTTGCAGCCTGCGCCAAACAGATGCTGGCGAGCAGCATCGGAATCGAGCGGACGGCAAGAGAGAAGGCGGAGCGCGGCGTATTCATGTCGTGATTTTACGGTCCCCCGATAATGCGCGGATGAATTCCCCCCTGCACTCCGACACTGTCTCCACCCTGCTGCTGGTGGACGGCTCCAGCTACCTCTACCGTGCCTTCCACGCCATGCCGGATCTGCGCGGCCCTGAAGGCCAGCCCACCGGTGCGCTCTATGGCATGGTGGCCATGTTGCGGCGCTTGCGCGAGCAATATCCGGTGGCCAAGGGCTACCGCTATGCGGCTTGCGTGTTCGACGCCAAAGGGCCGACCTTTCGCAACACACTCTATGACCAGTACAAGGCGCATCGCCCCCCGATGCCGCCAGAACTGGTGGAACAGATCGGGCCGATTCACGAGGTGGTGCGGCTCATGGGCTGGCCGCTGCTCGAAGTGCCGGGGGTCGAGGCTGACGATGTCATCGGCACCCTGGCGGTGCGCGCGCATGCGGCAGGCATCCGCACCCTGGTGTCGACTGGCGACAAGGACATGGCGCAACTGGTGAATGATCACATCACCCTGGTCAACACCATGAGCAATGAGGTGCTCGATGCTGCAGGCGTGCAGGAGAAATTTGGCGTGCCGCCCGAGCGCATTGTCGATTACCTCACTCTGGTGGGTGACGCCGTGGACAACGTGCCGGGCGTTCCCAAGGTCGGTCCCAAGACCGCTGTCAAGTGGCTCACCCAATACGGTTCGCTTGATGCCTTGATGGCGCATGCCGACGAAGTGACCGGCGCGGTGGGGCAAAACCTGCGCGACACCCGGGACTGGCTGCCGATGGCGCGCAAGCTGGTGACCATCGCCACGGCCTGTGACCTCGACGGCTTCGCACAGCACTTCGACACCGACCTGCGCCCTGCTGCCGAAGACGTGCACGCACTGCTGCCGTTCTTCATCCGCAACGGCATGCGCCGGTTTTCGCAGGAGATGAAGGCGCAGGGTGCGGCAGAACTGGCTGCAGGGCAGGGCGACTTGTTGCAGGAGCCCGAGGAGTCCGCCGGTTCGCCTGACACTACGCAGTCACCGCCCGCAGCCGTTGCCGGCCAGTACGAGACTCTCCTC
Organism: Thiomonas sp.; assembly: GCA_049582025.1. GTDB lineage: Bacteria > Pseudomonadota > Gammaproteobacteria > Burkholderiales > Burkholderiaceae_C > Thiomonas. The sequence goes on along the minus strand of JBAUTC010000152.1, from coordinate 52 downwards.
ACCTGGCCACAGTTCGACGCCTGGCTGGCGCGCATCGACGCTGCCGCACTCA
>JBAUTC010000151.1:0-14222 GCA_049582025.1 Thiomonas sp. | reverse complement strand
GACGATGACGGACTGGCGCGCCTGGTTGAGTACACGCAGGGGGGCGACAAGTTGCATATGGCGTATTGCTTCGACCTGCTCGGCGCTCGGCATGACGCCCCCTATCTCCATGCGCTTTTTACCCGTTTTCTGGCCATTGCCGGAGACGGCTGGCCGTGCTGGGCCTTGTCAAACCACGATGTCATGCGCTGTGCGACACGCTGGGGAGGGGAGGTTCCGAACCCGCGGCTGCTGCGTCTGGCCGCTGCGCTGCAGATGACCCTGCGCGGGACGCCCTGCATCTATCAGGGTGACGAACTGGGTCTGCCTGAGGTCGATGTCGCGCAGGAGGATCTGCAGGATCCCTACGGTATCGCGATGTGGCCGCGGTTCAAGGGCCGCGACGGTTGCCGTACGCCGATGCCCTGGGACGCGACCCAGCCACAAGCCGGCTTCTCATCGGGGCGCCCTTGGCTGGCGATGGGCGCCGAGCACATGCAACTGGCGGTCGCCCAGCAAGGCCCGGCGGGCTTGCTGGCCTACTACAGGCAATTGCTGGAGTGGCGCCGGACACAGCCGGCGCTGATTTCGGGAACCATGCGCATGCTCGAGCCGCATCCCCAGTTGCTGGTTTTTGTGCGTGAAGTAGACGGGCAATCGCTGCTTTGCGCATTCAACTTCAGTGACGCGCCGCTCAAATGGACGCTGCCGGCAGACTACTCAGCTGCCTGCTCGATATTCAGCAACGGCGGCACCAGTGTGCATGAAGGAGATGTGGAGTTTGAGCCGTGGGGGGGGCTGGTGGCTGCGTGATGCGAAGGGCGTCGTGCCGGAAATCACGGCCCTAGTCGCTATGGGCACGCAGGTAGTCCAGCGAAGCCGCGGTTTCTGCACTGAGGCCCTGGGCGTTTTGCGACAGCAGCGCGTTTTCAATTTTTGTGGCCAGGGTCTTGCCGAGTTCCACGCCCCATTGGTCGAACGGGTTGATGCCGTAGAGCCAACCTTCGACCACCGTGCGATGCTCGTACAGCGCCAGGAGCGAGCCCAGATGGTAGGCATCGAGCTGTTCCATCCAGATGAAAGTGGATGGACGCCCGCCGGGGCAGGCGCGGTGATGCGCCGCCCGGGCAGCTGCCTCGGCGGACATGCCATGCGCCATCAGCTCGGTCTGCCAGCTTGAGGCGTCCTTGCCGTTCCACAGCGCATCGGCCTGTCCCAGTGCATTGGCGAGAAGGGCGAGATGCTCGCGCAGGTGCCGGTGCCAGGGACGTGCCACCGCGACAATTTCGTGGAACACCGGCACCGCCGCCTGGTGCAGCAGCTGGAAGTAGGTGTGTTGCACCGGGGTGCCCACGCCGCTGATGACCGCTGGACCGCTGACGTGGACGGGCTGCATTCCGTCCGCGCTGGTGGACTTGCCGAGCGACTCCATGAGCAACTGCTGCAAGTACAGCGGCATGTGCGAGAACGCGTCGCCATAGAGGCCGATGGACAGCAGCGGCAGGCCGAAGCGCACGCGGTAGGCATGCGAGAGTCCCGCCATCAACCCGGGTGCACTGCTCTCCAGCGGGGTATTGAGAAAGTGCGCATCCATGTCGTGCGCGCCAGCGTGGAGCTGGCTCACGGTGTCGCGGCCAAAGGCCAGCAGCAGCACCATGCCATGCGTGCTCCAGAGGGAGAAGCGGCCACCGATTTCCGGCAGGGAGCGGAAGATCTGGTCGGCGGGCATGCCGAAGCGCTGCAGCGCCAGTTCCGCATTCGCCGTCAGCGCGACCAGACGCGAGCGCGCCTTGTCCGTGCCGATACCGTCACCCAGCCAGCGCAGTGCAATGTCGGCGTTGCGCATGACCTCCTGCGTGCGGAAGGACTTGCTGTTGATGATGATCCAGCTGCGCTCGGGGGCAGCCGCGGCCAGCGCGGCGTCGATGGTGGCGCCGTCGAGGTTGGCCACCCAGTGCACCCTGCAGCGCGAGGGTTGCAGCACCGAGATGGCGGTGTAGAGCGCGAGCATGGGAGTTTCCGAGCCGCCGGCCCCGAGGTGGATGATGTCCAGGCCCTCCGGCCCGGCGGCGTCCACCACCGCTTCCACCCAATCGGCCATGCGCGCGAACTCGGCGTGCAGGAAGTCTGCAGCCGCCTGTGAGGGGGCATCCAGCCCTTTTGCACCCAGACGCGACAGCACATGCCAGGCCGGGCGGTTTTCACTGCCGTTGAGCACCGTTTTGCTCACCAGGTCCTGCGCCTTGTTGGGCAGGGCGGCCAGGGTTTTCAGCGCTGTGGCCAGCGCCTGCTCTCCGTGGCGGGTGAACTCCAGGCGCAGGCCGGCGGTGTCGATGGTCTTGGGTATGGGCATGACGGATCAGGGGTGCTGGGGGAGCGGATGCGGAAACACCGGACTCAGCATAGCAAGGGCTTGGAATGCCAGATCTGTTCAGCGTACTCGGCAATGGTGCGGTCGGACGAGAAGGGCCCCATGCCCGCCACATTGGTCAGCGCTTTTTTCGCCCATTCCGTGGGATTGCGATAGAGCGCATCGACCTTGCCTTGCGCCGCCATGTAGCTGGCATAGTCGGCCAGCAGCATGTAGTGGTCGCCCCAGTTCACCAGCAGGTCGTAGATGCCCTGGTAGCGGTGCGGATCTTCAGGGCTGAAGCGGCCATCGCGGATGGCGTCGAGCACGCGGGCGAGTTCCATATTGCCGCTGGCAATCGCATGGGGCTGATAGCCGGTCATGCGCAGATCGGTCACCTCGCCTGCGCTCAGGCCGAAGATGAAAATGTTGTCCGCGCCGACGTTCTCCAGAATTTCCACGTTGGCGCCGTCGAGGGTGCCGATGGTCAGCGCGCCGTTCACCGCCAGTTTCATGTTGCCAGTGCCCGAGGCCTCCGTGCCTGCGGTGGAAATCTGCTCGGACAGGTCGGCCGCGGGAATGATGATTTCCGCCGCGCTCACGCTGTAGTTGGGTACGAACACGACCTTGAGCAGATCGCCCACGCGCGTGTCGTTGTTGATGGTCCTGGCGACATCGTTGATGAGCTGGATGATGAGCTTGGCCATGTGATAGGCCGACGCCGCCTTGCCCGAGAAGATGACCACGCGCGGGACGGTCACGCTGCCCGGCTGCTCCAGGATGCGGAGGTAGCGCGTGATCACATGCAGCACATTGAGCAACTGCCGCTTGTATTCGTGGATGCGCTTGACCTGCACGTCGAACAGCGCGTCCACCGGAATGGTGACATTGTGATGACTTTGCAACCAGGTGGCGAAGCGCTGCTTGTTGCTGCGTTTGGCGAGCTGGAATTTACGGATCAGATCCGCGTTGCCCAACATCGGTCGCAGCTTGGCGAGATCCGACAGGTCGTGCCGCCAGTGGCTGCCGATGGTCTCGTCCAGCAGTGCGGCCAGCGGCGGGTTGGCCAGCGCCAGCCAGCGGCGCTGGGTGATGCCGTTGGTCTTGTTGTTGAAGCGGGTGGGCCAGATCTTGGCGAAGTCAGCGAAGATCGACTGCTGCATCAGCTCGGAATGCAGCGCCGATACGCCGTTGACCGAATGGCTGGCGATCACCGCCAGGTAGGCCATGCGGATGGAGCGGGTGCCGGACTCGTTGACCAGGGACACATGGCGCATGAGATTCACATCGTGTCCATGCTTCTGCGTGAGCCGGGTGAGGAAGTAGGCGTTGATGTCCAAAATGATCTGCAGGTGGCGGGGCAGCACACGGCCCAGCATGTCGATCGGCCAGGTTTCCAGCGCCTCGGACATCAGGGTGTGGTTGGTGTAGGAGAACACGCCCTGGCAGATGCGCCAGGCATCGTTGAAGGGCAGGTGATGCACGTCGAGGAACAGGCGCATCAGTTCGGGGATGGCGAGCACCGGATGGGTGTCGTTGAGGTGGATGGACACCTTGTCGGCGAACTGGTCGAAGGCTGTGTGCGTCTGCAGGTAGCGGCGCATCAGATCCTGCACGCTGGCGCTGACGAAAAAGTATTCCTGATGCAGCCGCAGCTCGCGCCCGGCGTCGGTGGAGTCGTCGGGGTAGAGCACGCGCGAGACGTTCTCGGAGTGATTCTTCAGCTCAACCGCTCCGAAATAATCGCCCCGGTTGAAGGCCGAGAGGTCGATTTCCTTGGTGGCCTTGGCTGACCACAGCCGCAGGGTATTGGTGGTCTGGGTGTCATAGCCGGGGATGATGGTGTCATAGGCCATGGCCTCGACGTCGTGGCTGTCCACCCAGCGCGCCCGGTCGCCCTCCTTGATGACATGGCCACCGAACTGCACCCGGTACACCACTTCGGGGCGCGGAAATTCCCAGGGATTGCCGGAAGTGAGCCAGTAGTCGGGCACTTCCACCTGACGGCCGTCGACGATGGTCTGGCGGAACATGCCGTAGTCGTAGCGGATGCCGTAGCCGTAGCCGGGGATGCCCAGCGTGGCCATGCTGTCGAGGAAGCAGGCAGCCAGCCGGCCCAGGCCGCCGTTGCCCAGAGCGGCGTCGGGCTCGAGATCGGCGATGGCGTCCATGTCCACGCCAAGTTCGGCCATCGCTTCGCGCAGCGGCGCGGTGAGTTTGAGCGCGATCAGGGCGTTGGTGAAGGTGCGGCCGATGAGAAACTCCATCGACATGTAATAGACCTGCTTGGCGTCCTGGGTGTTGCGCGCGTGGGTGGTGTCAAACCAGTGCTCCACCATCAGGTCGCGTACGGCGTAGGACGCAGCGTGCAGCCAGTCCACCGGCTGCGCCGATTGCGGGTCTTTGCCGATCTGGAACATCAGCTTGTTGGAAATCGCGCGCTTGAGCGCTGCCACGTCGTGTGGAGGCTTGTCGTGGACGAAGGGAATGGATGCGGCTTCGGGGATCGGCGGGTTGGGTTCGGGGGTCATGTGGGTGCGCGAGAAATATCCGGGAGGGCGGTTTGGTACACCGCGCGGTAACGCTGGGCCGCTTGCGTCCAGCTGAAGTTTTGATGCATGCCGGTCTGCCGTACACGCGCCCAGGCGCGCGGCTGGCGATACAAGGCCAGCGCGCGACGAACCGCATGGCGGTAATCCGCCTCCGAAAAGCTAGCAAAAACAATGCCCGTTGCCGTTTGATCGTCGAGCGTGGCGAGGTCGGCGTCCACCACGGTGTCGGCCAGTCCGCCCACCGCGCGCACCAGGGGCAGGCTGCCGTAGAGCAGGCCGTACATCTGCGTCAGCCCGCAGGGCTCGAAGCGCGATGGCACGAGGGTGACATCGCTGCCGGCAAAGATGCGGTGGGCGAATTGCTCGTCATAGCCCAGGCGCAGCGCCACCTGTCCCTGGTGCAGTTGCGCGGCGTGGCTGAAGGCGGACTCCAGTTCGTGGTCGCCGCTGCCCAGCACCAGCAGTTGACCGCCGCCCTGCACGATCGTGTCGATGCCGGAGAGCACAAGATTCAGACCCTTCTGTTCGGTCAGGCGGCTGACCACGGTGAACAGTGGTACCTCCTTGCCGACCGCCAGCCCGGATTCTTCCTGCAGTGCAGCCTTGCACCTGGCCTTGCCGGCCAGGTGGTCAGCGGCGTAATGGGGGGCAATGAACGCATCGCTTGCGGGGTTCCACACCGTGTCGTCCACTGCGTTGAGGATGCCGCTCAGATCGCCCCGGCGGGTGCGCAACAGGCCGTCGAGGCCGAAGCCCTGCTCGGATGTCTGGATTTCGCGCGCATAGGTGGGGCTGACCGTGGTGATCTTGTCGGCGTAGAACAAGCCGGCCTTCATGAAGGAAATCTGGCCGTGAAATTCAAGCCCATCCACCTGAAACGCCGAGTCGGGCAGGCCCAGATCCCCGAACAAATCCGCGGAAAAAATGCCCTGGTACGCGAGGTTGTGCACCGTGTGGATGCAGGGCACCGGCTTGCCCGCAGTGAATTTCAGGCAGGCCGGACCCAGCCCGGCGTGCCAGTCGTGGCCATGCACGACCTGCGGGGTCCAGTCGGCATCAAGGCCGCGCGCCAGTCGCGCCGCGCCCCAAGCCAGTGCGGCGAAACGGCGGTGGTTGTCGGTATAGGGGCGTCGCTGCGCATCCTCGTAGGGATTGCCCGGGCGGTCATACAAACCGGGGGCATGGAGCACGTAAGCGCGCACCGGTTCGCCACCCGCACCCGGGACCGCGGGAAGTGGGCCGGCCAGGACCTCGGCCGGTTCGCCCCAGGGCAGGGTAAACCGGCCCACCAGCGCGGCGTCTTGCAGACCCGCACGGATGGCCGGAAAGCCAGGCAGCAGCGGGCGGACATCGCAATCGGCCGCACCGAGCGCGGCGGGCAGGGCACCGGCAATATCGGCCAGACCACCGGTCTTGAGCAAGGGAAAGATTTCGGCGCTGACCTGCAACAATCGTAGGGGGTCAGTCATCGTCTTCTTCGTTGAGCTCTGCTTCGCCCAATGCACGCAGCATTTTCTTGGTGACCAGCACCACGCCGTCGCTGGTGCGTTCGAAGCGCTTGGCGTCGAGCTCGGCGTCTTCGCCGATCACCATGTCCTCCGGAATCACGCAGCCGCGATCCACGATGACCTTGTTCAGGCGGCAGGAGCGGTTGACCACCACGTCGGGAAGCAGGACGGATTCGTTGATGGTGCAGAAGGAGTGCACCCGCACGTTGGAGAACAGCACGGAGTTGCTCACAGCCGAGCCGGAAATGATGCAGCCGCCCGACACCATCATGTTGATGGTCTGGCCGTGACTGCCGTTGTGGTCCTGCACGAATTTGGCCGGCGGAAGCTGGCGCTGGCTGGTCCAGATCGGCCATTCGGTGTCGTAGAGATTGAGCTCGGGAGTCACCGATGCAAGGTCGAGGTTGGCCGCCCAGAACGCATCGAGGGTACCGACGTCCCGCCAGTATGGCTGCGTTTGCGCGCCACCGCACACGCAAGACATTGCGAACGGGTGGGCATGCGCCTCGCCTTCACGCACCGCCTTGGGGACGATGTCCTTGCCGAAGTCGTGCGTGGAGGCCGGGTCGTCCATGTCCTCTGCCAGCATGCGGTAGAGGTAGGCGGCATTGAATACATAGATTCCCATGCTCGCCAGCGCGACCTTGTCATTGCCCGGCATGGCGGGTGGGTTGGCCGGCTTTTCGACGAACTCGACGACTTTGCGCGACTTGTCGATGGCCATCACCCCAAAGGCGCTGGCCTCGTGCCTGGGCACTTCGATGCACCCCACCGTGACTTGCGCACCGCTTTGCACATGGTCCTGCAGCATGATGGAGTAGTCCATCTTGTAGACGTGATCGCCGGCGAGGACCACCACGTACTCGGGTTTGCTCGACTGGATGATGTCGACGTTCTGATACACCGCGTCGCCGGTGCCGCGATACCAGTGTTCCTCGTCCACGCGCTGCTGCGCGGGGAGCAGGTCCACCATTTCGTTGAGTTCCGCGCGCAGAAAGCTCCAGCCGCGTTGCAGGTGTCGCAGCAGCGAATGTGATTTGTACTGGGTGATCACGCCGATCCGGCGGATGCCGGAGTTCACGCAGTTCGACAGCGCGAAATCGATGATGCGGAACTTGCCCCCGAAGTACACCGCCGGCTTGGCGCGCTTGTCGGTGAGCTGCTTCAGCCGTGAGCCGCGCCCGCCTGCCAGTACCAGGGCGATGGAGCGGCGTACCAGCATGTGCGGGTGCATCTGACGATCTTGCATGTTCATCGGGCTGTTCTGGTTCATGGCTCGTGTCTCCTTTGTGTTTTAGGGGGTGAAGCGAGTTTTCAGGTCATCACGCTGGGGGTCTCCATCCTCGTCCAGTGCCGCACGCGAGCCACCTGTTCAGCCAGACCGACGAGTGGCGCAAGTGCCTGCTGCGCTGGCAGGTCGTGGCGCGCGGGGTCGGGTTCGTGGTGTTCCAGATAGATGCGCAGCGTTGCACCTTCGGTGCCTGTACCCGACAGCCGGAACACCACGCGCGAGCCACTTTGCAGAATGATGCGCACGCCCTGTTTGCTGCTGACGCTGCCGTCGGTGGGATCGGTGTAGGCGAAGTCGTCGGCAATGGCCACGGGCTCGCCCGCGAGCAGGGTGCCGGGCAGCGCGCCCAGGGCGGCGCGCAGGTCGCGCATCAGCGCGTCGGCCTGTTCGGTGGGGATGCCCTCGTAGTCGTGGCGTGAGTACACGCAGCGCCCATGCTCCTTCCACAATCCGCGCACCAGCGATTCGACCGACTCGCCCGTCACCGCAATCAGATTGAGCCAGAACAGCACCGCCCACAGGCCGTCCTTCTCGCGGATGTGGTTGGAGCCGGTGCCATAGCTCTCTTCGCCGCACAGGGTGACACGGCCGGCATCGAGCAGGTTGCCGAAAAACTTCCAGCCGGTCGGGGTTTCATAGCAGGGGATGCCCAGCCTGGCGGCCACCCGATCGACTGCGGTGGACGTGGGCATGGAGCGCGCTACGCCTGCAAGGCCGTCCGCGTAGCCCGGAATGCGCGTGGCGTGCGCGGCCAGTACGGCCAGGCTGTCGGAGGGGGAGACCACGAAGTGGCGGCCCACGATCATGTTGCGGTCGGCGTCGCCATCGGTGGCCGCGCCCATGTCGGGTGCGTCGGCGGCCTGCATGTGTGCGATGAGGTCGGTGGCGTTGACCGGGTTGGGGTCGGGGTGCAGATCACCGAAGTCTTCGCGTGGCTCGGCGTTGACCACTGTGCCGGCGGGGGCGCCGAGTTCGCCTTCGAGGATGGCGCGGGCGTACGGGCCGCCGACTGCCCACATGGTGTCCAGTCGCAGCCGGAAGCCGCGGGCAAACAGGGCGCGAATGGCGTTGAAATCAAACAGGCCGCGCTGCACCGCCGCGTAGTCGGCCACCGGGTCGATGACATCGATGATGGTGTCGAGCAACTGGTGCGTGCCGAGGTCGTCGAGTGGCAGATCGGGGCTGTTCACGGTGCGGATTTCATGCACCTCGCGCGAGCGCAGATAGATGGCCTCGGTCACCGATTCCGGTGCCGGGCCGCCGTTGGCAATGTTGTATTTGATGCCGAAGTCGCCCTGCGGACCGCCCGGGTTGTGGCTGGCCGACAGCACGATGCCGCCGCTGGCGGCGCGCGAACGGATGACCGCGCTCATTGCCGGTGTGGACAGGATGCCGCCTTGCCCCACCAGCACGCGCGCATAACCATGGGCCGCGGCCATGCGCAGAATGGTCTGAATGGCCACGCGGTTGTAGAACCGCCCGTCGCCGCCCACGACAAGAGTCTTGCCGCTGGCATCGCCCAGCACCTTGAACAGCGCCTGCACGAAGTTCTCAAGATAACCCGGCTGCTGGAACACGGTCACCTTCTTGCGCAGCCCGGAGGTGCCGGGGCGCTGTCCTTCGAACGGGGTGGCGGGGCGGGTGACGAGATTCATGCCGAAGGCTCTCCTGATGAATGTGTGAGTTGGCGCTCTTGGGTGGCGATCCACACGCTGGTGGGCGGCAAGGTCTGATGCGCGCCGAGCCGCCGTGCTTTGCCGCCCTTGGCCGGGGCGACGAATCCATTGTTACTGGACAGTCTAAGAATCCACGGTCCGGGCCTCAGGGTGAATGGCACTTCCTGCCCTTCGGCATTGATCAGGATCAGAACCTGCTGCGTCGCCGTACCGAGCAGCACCATGAGTGCGCCGTGGTCGTCGCGCTCCCAGTCGGCGCGTTCCATCGGATGGCCCTCGCTGCGGTACCACACCGCGCCGGGGTGCGATTCGGTAGGGGCGGGGGCCCACCAGGCGCGGCTTTGCAGCGCTGGAACGTCGCGTCGCAGCGCCAGCACGTCGCGCACGAAGTCGCACAGTGCCAGATCAGCCCGCTCCCAGTCGATCCACGAGATCGGGTTGTCCTGGCAATAGGCATTGTTGTTGCCGCGCTGGGTATGGCCGAGTTCGTCGCCGGCCAGCAGCATGGGTGTTCCCAGCGCGAGAAGCAGGACCGTCAGCAGGGCGCGGCTCTGCCGCGCGCGGGCGGCCAGCACGTCGGGATGGTCGGTCGGCCCTTCCACGCCGTTGTTGGTGCTCAGGTTGTGGCCTTGGCCGTCGCGGTTGTCTTCGCCGTTGGCCTGGTTGTGACGGTGCGAATAACTCACCAGGTCGCGCAAGGTGAAGCCGTCGTGCGCGGTGATGAAATTGACGCTGCTGTGCGCGCTGCGCAGCAGCGGATGGAACACATCGCTCGACCCGGCCAGCCGGGTGGCGAATTCGCTCGGCGCGGTCTGGTGCGGCAGCCAGAATCCGCGCTGGGTGTCGCGGAAACGGTCGTTCCATTCCAGCCAGCCGGGCGGGAAACCGCCGACACGGTAGCCGCCGGGGCCCAGGTCCCAGGGCTCGGCGATGAGCAGGCAGTTGCACAGCACCGGGTCCTGCGAGATGGCGCTGAGAAACGCGCCGTCGGATTGAAAGCTGTTGTCCACCCGCGCCGTGCCACGTGCCAGGGTGCTGGCGAGGTCGAAACGAAAGCCGTCCACGCCGAACTCGTTCACCCAGCGGCGCAGGCTGTCCATGACCACACGCAGAACCAGCGGTTCGTTGAGGTTGACGCTGTTGCCGCAGCCCGTCCAGTCGAGATTGTGGGCAGGGTCTTGCGGGTTGAAGTGGTAGTAGAGCGCGTTGTCGATGCCGCGCATCGACAGGGTGGGGCCAAGCGGGTCGAGCTCCGCGGTGTGGTTGTAGACCACGTCAAGGATGACCTCCAGTCCGGCGTTGTGCAGGGCGTCCACCAGGGCGCGGAACTCGCTGCGCGGGGTGCTGCCGGCTGCGCCGCTCCACAGCCGCGCCTCCGGTGCACTCCAGGCAATTGGGCTGTAGCCCCAGTAATTACTCAGGCCCATGTGCAGCAGCCGGGCCTCGTCGGCCCGAAAGGCGATGGGCAGCAGGCTGACGGTGGTGATGCCGAGTGCCTTGAGATGGGCGATGCAGTTAGGATGCGCCAGGCCCGCGTAGCTGCCGCGCAGCGCGGGCGGCACGTCCGGATGCTGGGCGGTATAGCCCTTGACGTGCATCTCGTAGATCACCCGCAGCGCGGGATCGATCACCGGCCGCGGCTGGCTGGGCGATGGCAGATCGGCCACCACGCGGGCCTTGAGCGCAGTTCCGGCGTTGTCGCGCGGATCGGGCCGGTCGGGGTGGGCAGCATCGTGGCCGAGGTGGATGTCGCTGCCGTCGTAGTGGCCGACGACCTCGCGTGCGCAGGGATCGAGCAGCAGCTTGGCGGGGTTGAAGCGGTGGCCTTCGTGCGGCGCCCACGGACCGTGAACCCGCCAGCCGTAGATCAGCCCTTCGCCGCCTCCGGCGCTTGTCGGCAGAATGCCTTGCCAGATGCCGTCGCGCAGCAAGGGCATGGGCAGGCGCGCGATTTCGGTCTGGCCGTCGGCGGCGAACAGGCAGAGTTCGACGGCCTGGGCGTGCGGCGCGGCCAGGGCGAAGTGCACGCCATCGGCCTGGACTTGCGCGCCCAGCGCTGTCACCCGCGCGGGCAGCAGGCGGGAAGTCGCTGTCTTGGCGGGGAGAGGGCGGCGTCGGGCGTTCATGGGCGACGGCTATGCCGCGGGACGGAGGATGACGCAGGCCAGGGGCGGCAGGGTGAGTTGCAGCGAAAACGGGCGTGCGTGAGACGGCACGGGTTCGGCGTCGCGCAAGGCAAGCGCAAGACCTGAGCCGTCATACACCGGGTCGTCGGTGTTGATCAGCACGTCCCAGCGCCCGCCTTGCGGCACGCCGATGCGGTAGTCATGGCGTGGCGTCGGGGTGAAGTTGCACAGCACGACGAATCTGGCGCCCGCGTGGGCGCCGCGCTCGAAGGCCAGTACCGACTGTGTGGCGTCGTCATAGGTGATCCAGGTGAACCCGCCCGGATGGTGATCGAGCTGGTGCAGTGCCGGGTGGGCGCGGTACGTGAGATTGAGGTCGCGCACCAGGCGTTGGATGCCCTGGTTCGGTGCACGGTGCAGCGCGTCCCAGTCGAGGCTGTAGTCGCATTGCCACTCGGACGCCTGCGCGAACTCATTGCCCATGAACAGCAGCTTCTTGCCGGGATGGCTGAACATGTAGCCGAGGTAGGCGCGCAGATTGGCGAACTGCTGCCAGCGGTCACCCGGCATCTTGGCCAGCAGCGAGCCCTTGCCGTGCACCACTTCGTCGTGCGACAGCGGCAGCACGAAGTTTTCATCGTAGGCGTACATCATGCTGAAGGTCAGCTCGCTGTGGTGGTACTGGCGGTGCACCGGATCGCGGCGGATATAACTCAGGCTGTCGTGCATCCAGCCCATATTCCATTTGTAATGAAAGCCCAGACCGCCGCCTTGCAGGTCGTCGCTGGGCGGGCGGCTCACGCCTGGGAAGGCGGTGGACTCTTCCGCCAGGGTGATGGCGCCGGGGCGCTGTACGCCCACGGTGTGATTCATGCGCCGCAGGAAGTCGATGGCCTCCAGGTTTTCGCGTCCGCCGAACTTGTTGGGGACCCACTCGCCTGCCGGGCGGCTGTAGTCGCGGTAGAGCATGGAGGCCACCGCGTCCACCCGCAGGCCGTCGATGTTGAAGCGCTCCAGCCAGTACAGCGCGTTGGACACCAGATAGTTGCGCACCTCGGTGCGGCCAAAGTTGTAGATCAGGGTGTTCCAGTCCTGATGGACGCCTTCCTTCGGATCGGCGTATTCATACAGATGGGTGCCGTCGAAGTTGACCAGGCCATGCGGGTCGGACGGAAAGTGCGCGGGCACCCAGTCGAGAATCACGCCCAGGCCGGCGTCATGCGCGGCATCGACGAAGGCCTGAAAGTCTTCCGGCGTACCGAAGCGCGCGGTGGGGGCGAACAGGCTGATGGGCTGATAGCCCCAGGAGCCGTCGAACGGATGTTCACTGACCGGCAGCAGTTCCAGGTGGGTGAAGCCCATGTCCCGGGCATAGGGCACCAGGGTCTCCGCCAGCTCGCGGTAGGTCAGCCAGCGCCAGCCGTCGGCCTTGCGCCACGAGCCCAGATGCACTTCGTAAATGCTGATGGGCGCTTCGAAGCCGTTGGCCTGCGCCATGTCGGGACGCGGGGTTTGGAGCGCTGGCAGTCCCTGCACGATGCTGGCGGTGTTGGGCCGCAGTTCGCCGCGGAAGGCCATGGGATCGGCTTTCTGCAGGCGCTCGCCATTCTGCGTGAGGATCTCGAACTTGTAGAGCGCGCCCTTGCCCACACCGGGCAGGAACAGTTCCCACACGCCGCATTCGCGCCGCAGGCGCATGGGGTGGCGGCGACCGTCCCAGAGGTTGGCATCGCCGATCACCGAGACCCGCCGCGCGTTCGGCGCCCACACCGCAAAGCGCGTGCCGGCCACGCCCAGCATCTCGCCGGGATGCGCGCCGAGGCATTCGTAGGGCCGCAGATGGGTGCCCTCGGCCAGCAGCCAGGCGTCGGTCTCGCCGAGCACCCGCGGAAAGCGGTAGGGGTCTTCGATGTCGCGCACCCAGGGAGGATCGCCCGCGCGCAACGGCGGCCACTGCACGCGCAAGCAATAGTCGAAGGGTTTGCGGCGGCGGCCCATGCGCGCGCTGAACACGTCGGTGTCGTTCTGCCGCTCCAGCGCGGCAACCGCGTCGCCGCTGGTGCGCTCGATCACCTCCACGCCAAGCGCGCCGGGCAACATGGCGCTGACCCACAGCGAGGTGCCGCGCACATGCATGCCGAGCACGCCAAAGGGATCGGCGTGGCGGCCTTCAGCGAGATCGGCGATGTCGTGTTCGGTCAGCATGAGCGGGACTCCGGTTCAGGCGGGTAGGCGGTTGTAGATCTGGCCGAAACGCGCCAGCCCTGCCGCATGCCCCGGTTGTACCTGATCCCAGGTAAAACGCCAGCGCCAGTTGCCTTGCGCCGTGCCCGGGGTGTTCATGCGGTGGTGCCCGTCCAGCCGCAGAACATCCTGCATGGTGTACAGGGCGATGTTGGCCACGCTGGCGCTGGCGGCGCGGATCAGCGTCCAGGCGATATCTCCGCCGTCACAGGCCAGGTACTCGCGCAGATGGTGGCGAAGGGCTTCGGGCGTGCTGTGCCACCAACCCTCTGTGGTGTTGTTGTCGTGCGTGCCGGGGTAGACCACGGTGTCGTGCGCGTAGTTGTGCGGCAGATAGGCGTTCTTGCCGCCGTCCTCCTCGCCCCAGGCGAAATGCAGGATGCGCATGCCGGGAAAACCGAATTGTTGGCGCAGCGCGGTGACTTCCGGAGTGATGACGCCCAGGTCTTCGGCGATGATGGGCAGCGGCCCCAGCGCCTGCGACACCGCCTTGAAC
>JBAUTC010000150.1:0-1551 GCA_049582025.1 Thiomonas sp. | reverse complement strand
CCGCCATGCAGTTCAAGCTCGCCATCAGCGATGCTGGCGGGCTGCTCGCCACTCTGGGCAAGCCCGGGCTGCTCAAAGGCGGGCAGGGCGATATCACCGGCAATCTGGCCTGGCTGGGATCGCCGCTCAACCTCGACTTTCCGAGCCTGGACGGGAAGTTCAAGCTGCAACTGGGTCGCGGACAATTTCTCAAGGCCGATCCGGGCATCGCCAAACTGCTGGGCGTGCTCAGCCTGCAAAGCCTGCCCCGCCGCCTCACCCTAGATTTCCGCGACCTGTTCTCGTCGGGCTTTGCCTTCGACAAGATCGATGCCGATGTCGGCGTGCAAAGCGGCGTGGCCAGCACCAGCGATTTCCGCATGAGCGGCGTGTCCGCTTCTGTCCGCATCGAAGGCAACACCAACCTCGCCAGCGAGGCGCAGAGTCTGCGCGTGGTCGTGGTGCCCAATATCAACGCGGGCGCGGCCTCGCTGGCCTATGCCCTGGTCAATCCGGTCATCGGCCTCGGCACCTTCCTGGCGCAATACATCGCCCGCGAACCGTTGGCGCGCGCCTTCACCCATGTGTACGACATCACCGGAACCTGGGTCGACCCCATCGTCACCGAAACCTCGCTCAACGCCGACAAACCCGGCAATGCCACACCTGCCGCGCCCTGACGTAAGCTTGTGCGGTCATTCCCAACACCGCGCCCGCCCATGAAAGTCGCCGTCCTCCAGATGGTTTCCGGTACGACCATCGCCGCCAATCTCCAACGCGCCGAAAGTCTCCTGAAACAGGCTGCCGCACAAGGCGCGCGGCTCGCCGTCCTGCCCGAATATTTCTGCCTCATGGGCCGCAATGACCACGCCAAGGTCGAGGCCCGCGAAACCCCGGGCCACGGCCCGATTCAGGACTTTCTCGCCGCGACCGCGCAGCGCCTTGGGCTGTGGATCGCCGCAGGCACCGTCCCCCTGCAAACGCCCGCGCCCGGCCGCGTATTCAATACCACCTGGGTCTACGGGCCGGATGGCAAGACCGTGGCGCGCTACGACAAGATCCACCTCTTCGCCTTCGACCGCGGCACTGAGCATTACGACGAGGCCGCCAGCATCGTTCCCGGCAGCGCACCAACCGCGTTCGCCCTGCCCGACCCGCA
The DNA here is from genome assembly GCA_049582025.1 of Thiomonas sp. GTDB lineage: Bacteria > Pseudomonadota > Gammaproteobacteria > Burkholderiales > Burkholderiaceae_C > Thiomonas. The sequence goes on along the minus strand of JBAUTC010000150.1, from coordinate 413 downwards.
GTCCACAGACGGAGAGGGCTGGCGCGTGGGTCTGTCGATTTGCTACGACCTGCGGTTTCCCGAGCTGTACCGTGCCTTGTCCACCCCGCAGCCCTGTGATGCGTTGCTGGTGCCTGCCGCGTTCACCCACACCACCGGCAAGGCGCACTGGGAGATTCTGCTGCGCGCCCGCGCCATCGAAAACCAGTGCTATGTGCTCGCCAGCGCACAGGGCGGGCAGCATGAGAATGGCCGGCACACCTTCGGCCATTCGATGATCATCGATCCCTGGGGCGAGGTGTTGGGCGCGGTGGATGAAGGCGAGGGCGTGGTCTGCGCCGAGCTGTCGGCAGACCGCCTGCGCAAAGTGCGTGAGCAACTTCCGGCACTCAAACACCGGCGCCTAGGGTAAGACCACGTCGTGGATTAGTCCT
>JBAUTC010000149.1:0-3664 GCA_049582025.1 Thiomonas sp. | reverse complement strand
TTCAACTCATCCACCAGACCGGTGTGGCGAGGGACGCGGGCATCATCGACGTTGGCGGAGGCGCCTCGACGCTGGTCGACGACCTGCTCGGCGATGGCTATTCGAACCTCGCCGTGCTCGACCTGTCCGAGGCAGCATTGTCCACGGCCAGGGAACGCGTCGGAGCACCAGGGAGTGACGTCACCTGGCTTGTCGGCGACATCACGAAGGTCGAACTTCCGCGACACGCCTACGCCGTCTGGCACGACCGGGCCGTCTTCCACTTCCTCACCACCCGCGAGGAGCGCGAGGCCTACGTCCGGGCTGTGCTGCGCGCAGTCAAGCCGGGCGGCCACGTCATCGTGGCAACGTTTGCCGAAGACGGGCCAGAGAAATGCAGTGGTTTGCCCGTCATGCGCTACAGCGCAGACGGGCTACACGCAGAGTTCGGCACTCCGTTCACGCTGCTGAAGCAGGAACGCGAAGAGCATTACACGCCAGCTGGCGCCGTTCAGAAGTTCATTTACTGCCTGTGCCGCAAGGAGCGGAACACATAGATCACATCTCGGCAGTATCGATACAGATTGGACGCGGGATAACCCGCCAATGGGTACGTCTTCCAACAAAGCGATGCCCAGACAGTGCCGCACAAGACGATCAATGCAGGTGGGTACCGACTTGTTGCCGCCGACGCCACGTAGCGCCCCAGAACGGCCGGCAATGACACGCCTTCATGTGGTCCGCAGTGGTCACGCCGGTCGCGCGCTGGGCCTGGCGGCACTCAGTAATGCGGGGGCAATTGGTCCAGTAAGCTGGACGAGTTTGATGGCTGGTCGTCCGCGCGCTGGCTCTGCAACTGGCCCAGCTCGCGCATCAGGTGGGTGATTTGGTCCTGCTGTTTGGCAACCAGGGCATTGAGGGCATCGAGCAGATCTTCTGCAAATCCGAACTTTTCCTCCAGGCGGGTCAGGCGTGCGTCGGTCTCTGGATCAATTGGCGGAGGGTTCATGGCGGACGATGTCAGGGGTGTCACTTTTGATGGCGGAATGAGCCAGATCCGGGAGGGCTGCCGACGGGGCACTGAGCCGCTAGACGATACTGAAGCGTGATGCGAGCTCCGCAATGAATGGTATGGCTCAGTTTGTGGTCGGCGACAACAACGTCAGGGCTGCAGCGCGTGCAACTTGAGGCCTTCTGCCCGAATTTGGTCGAGCGTGGGGCCCGTGGTAAGGACTTGCGGAGACAGCGGAATCTCGATCAGGGTGCCTCGATCACGCCCCAGTGCCTCCGAAAGCGCGCGTTCGAAGTCTGCCGTTCGCCCAACCTGCACCGCTTCATATCCATAGGCGCGGGCCAGCTCGCAGAAGTTGGGATTGGATAGTGTGGTGCCGCTCACCCGTTCAGGGTAGTGGCGCTCCTGATGCATGCGAATCGTGCCATACATCCCATTGTTGAGCACAAGGATGATGGACTTCGCACCGTATTGCGCGGCTGTCGCGAGTTCCTGCCCGTTCATCAGGAAGTCGCCATCCCCGGCGATCGTGAAGGCGATGCGGCCCGTCACGAGGTTCGCTGCAATGCCGGCAGGAACGCCATAGCCCATCGCCCCGACCGTCGGGGCAAGTTGGGTCTTGTGTCCCTTGGCCACACCGTGGAAACGGTAGAAGCGGTGGATCCAGCTGGCAAAGTTCCCGGCACCGTTCGCGATCACGGCGTCTTGCGGCAGGAGCCTTTGCAGGATTCCGATGATGGTCGGCATGTCGACGGGTTCCGTCGCATCCGGGCGCGGCAGGTCTCCGGTATAGGTGGCGGCCGCGATGTGCGCGAGGTAGTCTTCGTTGGCCGAGTCCGACCAGCCCGCCCAGCGGACGGTCCGTTCCGGCACCAGGGTTGCCAGCGCTGCAGCCGCGGCGGCGCTGGAGGCGTTAATGGCGAGGTCCGCGTGATAGACGCGATTGAGCTCTTCGGCGCTGACGTGAACATGCACCAGCTTTTGCTTCGGCCGCGGCACGTCGAGCAAGGTGTAGCCGCTGGTGGTCATCTCGCCGAGACGCGCCCCGATCGCCAGAATTAGGTCGCTGTCGCGCACACGCTGCGCCAGCTTGGGGCTGACGCCGATGCCGATGTCCCCGGCATAGAGCGGGTGGTGATTGTCAAAGGCGTCCTGGAAGCGGAACGCGTTTCCGACAGGCAGGTGCCAGGCCTCGGCAAACTGCTGCAGGTCGGTGGCGGCAGCCGGCGACCAACCTCCTCCGGTAATGACCAGCGGGCGGGATGCCCCTTGCAAGAGCGCCTTCAGCGCGCCGAGATCGTCTTGAGCCAAGGCGGGCCTGGAAGGGGCCACGCGGCCGCTCGGCCTGGACGTGGTCGGACGGGTGAGCATGTCCTCCGGCAGAACGAGAACGACGGGGCCGGGCCGGCCGTTCATCGCGGTGGCGAATGCGCGCTGCACATACTCTGGCACGCGGTCGCCGTCGTCGATGCGCTCGACCCGCTTGGCCATGCCCTTGCAGCTGGGTCCGAACATCACGGCGAAGTCAATCTCCTGAAACGCCTCCCGGTCGCGGAAGTCTCCGCCGACGTCACCCACCAGCAGCACCATGGGAGTGGAGTCCTGGAAGGCCGTGTGGACGCCGATGGCCGCGTTCGTCGCCCCAGGCCCGCGCGTCACGATGCACACCCCGGGCCGCCCGGTCAGTTTTCCGTGGGCCTCGGCCATGAATGCCGCACCGCCCTCCTGACGACAAGCGACAAACCTGATCCGGTCTCGGTGCGCATAGAAGCCATCGAGGACATCAAGGAAACTTTCGCCAGGAACGCCAAAGGCGACGTCAACGCCTTGCTCGACCAAGCACTCCACCAGAAGATGGCCTGCCGATTTTGTGTTCATGATTTGCTGCCTTGCAGATATTGCTGGAACGTGTCGACCGAGAGGTCGGTACTCGACGGAACAAGAGGATAAGTGGATGGCCTGCTCCCAAGGGCGAGGTATTCGCCGGACAGATCCGTAGAAAACATGGACAAGAGGACCCGTCGCAATCACTCGCCGGCGTTCAAGCCAAAGGGCTGCCTTGGCGGCACTGGAAGACGACAAGATGTTGCCGCCCAACGGCGAAGTGCGCCAGAGCCCCTAGATTGGAACGGATGACCTGTCCAAGCGTGAATGCCGATCCGTGATCCGGCACCAAACCTACCAGACCGCTTACATCGCTCGCATAGGCGTGCACCCGCTTCGGTATCGCATGGATTTCGCTGAATGTACCCTTTCTGACGGGATCCCCTTATTTTGGCCAGACATGCGGGCGCCCATGCCCGCGCCAGAAAGACCGCGTTCTCGTGCTCTGTGCGTCTCGCGACTCACGGACCGAAGCAGTTCCGCGTGCTCGCGCGTTCACAGATCTTCAGAATGGCCTCCAGCGCCAAGATCCCCTGAAGCAGCGCACCGGGCGCGGGCGCATGCGCGTTCGCCCGCCCGCCCCGTGTGATTCGGTCACCAATCTCCTCGGTCATGCTCACTAAGCGGTGACGATTCCGCACTTTGGTCGCGGTCAATGCTTCTCGATCACGACCTCAAGGTATTCACCGGGGAAAACCAATGCCTTTGCTCCGCCGCGATTGGAGCGCATGAGCAAGTCGACAATGTCGGCTTGCAGGGCCACTTGCTCCGTTGCTCCCAAAGTCTCGA
>JBAUTC010000148.1:0-8266 GCA_049582025.1 Thiomonas sp. | reverse complement strand
GTTTGCAATTGGGCCGCCGCGCATAGCGTCGCCCAAAGTAATAGGCCCGGCGACGGTGGCGGTTGCCGGGCCTTTTACCCCTGCAACTCGATTTCAGCCTTGCCAGACGCGAGCCGGCCCCTCCTGCGCCATCTGCATCAATCGGGCCACGCGCTCTTCCGTCGCAGGGTGCGTGCTGAACAGTTTGGCGATGCCGCCGCCGTGCAGCGGGTTGAGAATCATCATCTGCGCGGTGGCGGGATGTGCCTCGGCAGCCTGAAACGGCACGCCCCGTGAGTAGGCCTCGATCTTTTGCAACGCAGCAGCAAGAGCCGCCGGATCACCCGAAATCTCCGCCCCGCCGCGATCGGCTTCGAATTCACGGGCGCGGGAGATGGCCATCTGGATCAGGCTGGCCGCCAGGGGCGCGAGAATGGCCACCACAATGCTGGCAACCGGGTTCACTGGATGCCCTTCCGAATCGCGCCCGCCAAAGAACAGGGCGAAGTTCGCCAAGGCCGAAATGGCGCCGGCCATGGTGGCCGAAATCGTGGAAATCAGGATGTCGCGGTGCTTTACATGCGTCAGCTCATGCGCCATCACCCCGCGGAGTTCACGCGCACTGAGCACACGCAGAATGCCGGTGGTCGCCGCTACTGCAGCGTTCTCCGGATTGCGGCCTGTGGCGAAAGCGTTTGGCGCATCTTCCTGAATGAGATAGACCCGCGGCATGGGCAGTCCGGCACGTTGCGCGAGTTCTTGCACCATGGCATAGAACTGCGGCGCGCTGCTGGCGTCGACCTCTTGCGCGTTGTACATCTTCAGCACCAGCTTGTCGCTGAACCAGTAGCTGAAGAAGTTCATGCCCAGTGCAAACAGCAGCGCCAGCACCATGCCTTTCTGGCCGCCCAACATGGAGCCGATCACCAGAAACAGCGCGGTGATTGCGGCCATCAGAATGGCGGTTTTCATGACGTTGAACATGCTTGCCTCCGATACGTTTTGATACAATAAGCCCTAGATTGTGCAGGCATCCGGAAGTTCAAGTCCGACCAAGGGTTAAGGCAGCATCAGACCGGTCAAATCAGGCGCGCCCTGCCGCCATTGGGCGATGCCTTGCATTGTGCCTCCCGGCTTTTGTAGGCGCGTGATACGCAACACTCCCTGGCCGCAGCACACATCGACCCCGTCAGGTGTCATCTGCAGAACGGTGCCGGGCGGGCTCTGGTGCGCAGGCGCGTCAAGAGGAATCACGGCGCCGACCTTGATCACGCCGCCATCCGGCAATGAAAACTGCGTGCCTGGCCAAGGCGTGAAGGCGCGCACCTTGCGCGCCAGCACATCGGCCGGCTGCGCCCAGTCGATGACGGACTCTTCCTTGGCAATTTTCGTGGCATAGGTCACGCCGTTCTCGGGTTGCGTGCGGGCGGCCAGGGTGCCGCGCTCCAGCGCTTCCAGGCCGCGCACGACCAACTCCGCGCCGAGCGCGGCGAGCTTGTCGTGCAGCGTGGCGGCGGTGTCGTCGTCGGCAATGGGCACAGCCTGTTCCAGCAGGATGTCGCCGGTATCGAGACCTGCGTCCATCTGCATCAGGGTAATGCCGGTTTGCACATCGCCTGCTTCGATCGCTCGCTGGATCGGCGCGGCGCCGCGCCAACGTGGCAGCAAGGACCCGTGAATATTGAGGCAACCCAGCCGTGGCAAAGTCAACACAGAGGCGGGCAGAATCAAGCCATACGCGGCGACGACCAGTACATCCGCAGCAGCATCGCGCAAGGCCGCATGGGCCAGCGCGGCTTGCTCGGCGTAGCGTCCATCAAGCCGCAAACCTTGGGGCTGCAATACCGGGATCTGTGCGGACAACGCGACCTGCTTGACTGCGCTGGCCTGCAGTTTCATGCCACGCCCCGCAGGCCGATCTGGCTGGGTGAGTGCCAACGGCACGACATACCCCGCCTGCAGGACGGCACGCAGCGCCTGCGCAGCAAACTCCGGCGTGCCCGCAAACGCCACACGCAAGCGGCGTGCAGGCTGAGGCGTGGCTGTCGATGCGTCGCTCAAGCAGCCTGCCTCTGCCGTTTGAGCATCTTGGTCTTGATCCGGTTGCGTTTGAGCGCAGACAGGTAGTCGACAAACACCTTGCCCAGCAGATGGTCCATTTCATGCTGGATGCACACCGCCGTCAGGCCATCGGCCTCTATCTCGAACGCTTCCCCTTGTGTGTCGAGAGCGCGCACGCGCACGGCGGCAGAACGGGTCACCTTGTCGTAGATTCCGGGCACGGACAGGCACCCCTCTTCCCACTCCTTGTCCTCCGCGCTCCGCCGGAGAATTTCCGGATTGATCAACGCCACCGGGCGGTTGCGCTCCTCGGAGGTATCCATGACGATGATGCGTTCATGCACGTCGACCTGCGTTGCCGCCAACCCCACGCCATTGGATGCGTACATGGTCTCGAACATTGCAGCAATCAACGCGCGCACGCGATCATCGACCGCAGAAACCGGCTTGGCCACGGTGTAAAGGCGAGGATCTGGATATTGGAGGATGGTCAGATTGTCCATAATGCACATTTTAGTTATTTCCGATGGAAAAGGCACTTCCCATTGCCAATGTAGGGGCGCCAGATGCGATGACCAAGCTTGTCCATCGCCATCACCCGCAACATTCTTGCAACTGCCCCCCGGTACAAGCTGCGATTTGATTGCCGCATCAAGGTGTTGCGTGCACAATGTGCCCAATATTCTTGAGAAATGGGCCCTGGAATCGCAAACTTCCACGGGGGGCAGATTCACAAAAATCCACACCTCACAGGATGTGGCTATGGTTTTGATCTGGGGACATGCGCCATGCTGAGACAGGCTTTCCATCACCCTTTGCGCCGCCATACCCTGGCGGCAATTCTGCTGCTTGGCGGCTCACTTCCACTGACGGCCCACGCCGCCGACGGGCAGTCCAGCGCGCCTTCCCTGCATGGCCTTCCCAACTACCCCGTTGCACCTGCACAACGCGCGCAGGCTGAACTTACCGCGCAGACGGGAGTCCCGATCGCTGAACTCGCGGCGAACGCACCCTCGAAATACACCGTCAAGCGCGGCGACACGCTGTGGGCAATTTCCGGCATGTATCTGCGCAAACCCTGGGATTGGCCCAAGCTCTGGGGCATGAACTTGCAGCAGATCCGCAATCCGCACTGGATCTTCCCGGGGCAGACCCTTTACCTGAACATCTCAGACGGGCGTGCCCGCCTGACCACGGGCAGTGGCAGTCAGGGTATTCCCACGATCAAACTCAATCCGCAGGTGGAATCGACGGCGCTGCCGCCTGCAGGCATTCCCACCATCTCGCCGGAGCTCATCGCCCCCTTCCTCACTCAGCCGCTGATTGTTGAACCCGACACCCTGGAGGCCTCACCGCGCATCGTCGCCCTGCCCAAGGGCCACACCATGGCGTCTCCCGGCACGCAGGTTTATGTGCGCGGCGATGTGACCAAGGCCACGCACTATCAGCTCTACCGGCCAGCCAAACCACTGGTCGATCCTGCCACCAAAAAAATCATCGCCTATCAGGCCGAGTATCTCGGCACCACCACCCTGGCCGAAGCGCCGTCCGGTCCGGATGCGGTATCTGTGTTCCGCGTCGACGGCATCGAGCGTGAAGTGGGCGTGGGTGATCGACTGGTCATTGCTCCGCCGCGCGAGTACCTGAACTACACCCCGCATGCCCCGTCCAAGCCGATTAGCGGCGACATCGTTTCCATCTACGGCGAACTGAACATGGCTGCGAAGAACAGCGTTGTCGCCCTCAATCGGGGCGCGGCGGACGGCCTGGAGCGCGGTGATGTGCTGGCGCTATGGCACAACAGCCGCATGGTCAAGGACGTCACCGCTCCGGGGAAACCGGAAATCGAGCTGCCGGACCGCCGTGTCGGCGTGATGATGGTGTTCCGCACCTTCCAGCATGTGGCCTATGCGCTCATCCTGTCGGCGGATGAACCCGTGGAAGTCGCGGACCGATTCACCCAGCCCTGAGTCCGGCAATGGTGTTCTGCGCGCCGATGCATGACCACCACTGAAGGCCTCGCCGGCTGCTCTCGGCCTTCGGGCCGCCGCAGATTTTCCAGGCCCCCCATGCCGCCCTCGGGCGCCTAGTCAGTGCAACGGTCGCCTCGGCGCTGCTGACCGAACCGGACAGCGAAACGCGCAATCTCATCGCCCACACGCTGGACTGGGCCGCGCAGCCCGCGCACGTTTGCCTCACTCTGGACGATCCGGCTTATCCGCAAAGCCTGCTCGAAATCACCGACCCTCCACCCTTGCTCTACGCACTGGGCAACGCCACCCTGCTGCACTCCCCGCGCCGACTGGCCATGGTGGGTGCGCGCACACCCACCGCACAGGGCGAGCGCGATGCACAGGCGTTCGCCCAGGCCTTTGCCGAAGCGGGCGTCACTATCGTCTCCGGCTTTGCGCTGGGCATCGACGCCGCAGCGCATCGCGGAGCCTTGGCCGCGACGCACGCACAGGCGGGGTCGACCATCGCCGTCCTCGGCACTGGCTGCGACCGTGTGTATCCGCCCCGACACCGCGAGCTGGCGCATGTCGTGGCCGAGCGCGGACTGTTGCTGTCAGAATTTCCGCTCGGCACATCCCCAGCAAGGGGAAATTTTCCGCGTCGCAACCGCCTCATCAGCGGTCTGTCGCGCGGAGTGCTTGTGGTAGAGGCGGCAACGCATTCGGGCTCGCTCATCACTGCGCGGCTCGCTGGCGAGCAGGGACGCGAGGTCTTTGCGATGCCAGGCTCCATCCATAATCCCTTGGCGCACGGCTGTCATCGTCTGATCCGTGACGGCGCCAAGCTGGTGGAAACGGCACAAGACGTCCTGGAAGAGTTCGACGGGGCTGCGCCTTTGCCCACCGCAGATCCCAGCCCCGTCGATGTGCAAGACCCCACGCCGAGGAATGCGGACATGACCGATTGCGACATCCTGCGTGCGCTCAGCTATGACATCCGCGACTTTGACGATCTGTCCGCACGCACCGGCTGGGCAGCCGATCGCCTGGGCGCGCGCCTGCTAGAACTGGAACTGCAGGGCCATGTCGCGCGGCTGCCGGGCGGGCGCTTCCAGCGCATTGCCCGCGCCTGAACCCGGATCGAATTTCGGTCATTCCACGGGGCGCAAGGGCCGCAGCAAACCGCGCGCCAACCGGGTATCGCGCTATGCATAGAATGACCGCATGTTCGACATCCTCATGTATCTCTACGAGTCCTACTGGCACCCGGAGGCCTGCCCCGAGTTCGGTCAGCTCACGCGCAAACTCAGCGCCGCTGGTTTCGAAAATGACGAAATCCACGAGGCGCTGGACTGGCTGCGCGGGCTCGACAGCGCAGTGGGTGGCCTGCAAACGCAGCAGGTGCAAAGCGCGCATTCCATCCGCCTCTACGCACAGCAGGAACTTGACTGCCTGGGGCTGGAGGCCATTGGCTACCTCAATTTCCTCGAAAGTGCGGGTGTCCTCAAACCGCATCTGCGGGAGTTGACCATTGAGCGAGCGCTGGCCACCGGCATGCAGCCGCTGCCGCTGGAGCACCTCAAGACCATCGTGCTGATGATTTTCTGGCGTCTGGACGAAGAGCCAGACGCCCTCATCCTCGACGAACTGTTCGTCGAGGCCGACGACCGCGTGGTGCATTGAGCCGCCTCGGCTCGACCCGGCGCGGCCCGTTGCGATTCGCCCCTCCCAACCCCTGAAAGTTTTCCGATGCAAGTAACTCGACTCCGGATCAGCTTGAGCGCCGCCCTGCTTGGCAGCCTGGCACTCGCCGGCTGCGGCGGTGGCACCAGCGGCACCAACTATTCCGGCTCCACTGTCGTTGGACAAGTGTTCATGAGTGCGGCAGCCGATGGCGGCGCCGTGAACGGCAATGGCACCAGCAATGTCTGCGCCTACGCCATCGTGAACGGCCAGGGCAACCCGCTCAACACCACTGTTTTGCCCTACGCCAACACCGGCACCCTGCTGGTCTGCGCGCCCTCTGCAGCCGACGGCAGCTTCAGCATGAACCTGACCAGTTACTACGGACCTGTGCTCTTACAGGTTGTCGGAGGGACTTACAGCTATCAGGGAAAGTCGTACGGCCTCAACAGCCTGACCTCGACGAGCCTGAATCTGGCAGCCAGCGCCAGCAATGCGGCACTCGCCACCAACGCGAGCTTGCAGGCAATGGTCAGTGTGGGGGGCGGTGGCACGGTGACGGCCAATATCACTCCGCTGACCACATCTGCCGTGGCCCGCATCACACCGAACAGCGGTTTGACCATGGCGAATTACGCCAGCTCGCTGCAAACCATCGCCACCGAGTTCAACCTCGGCAGCGTGAATCTTGCCACCGCTGTGCCCGGAAGCGGCGATGCCTATGGACAGGCGCTGCTTGGCGTCGATCAATATCTCGCCAACATGACGCCTTATGGCGCCACAACAACCGACCCTTATGGCGCCTACCTCCTGAACTGGACCAGCCTCACGCAGGTTTCGGCCGACTACAGCACGGCGTACAACACCGCGAACGGCACGAGCGCCGCCTTCAGCTTCAACTGACGTGCAGCGGACGTCGACAAAAAAGCCAGCGCAAGCTGGCTTTTTTGTTGTGTGTTGAAGCGTGGATCAGACCACTGCGCCCATGTTCGGGTCATTGCGGTCGCTGGGCTTGCTTCCGCCCGGCTTGATCAGGTCTTCGCGCTTGACCCCGAACCACATGGCGAGCGCGGCGGCGACAAACACCGAGCTGTAGATACTCATCGAAATGCCGATGATCAGCGCCAGCGCAAAGTAATGCAGCGCCGGACCGCCAAAGAAAAACATGGAAAACGCCATCGCCAGCGTGGAGCCGTGTGTGATGACGGTACGGCTGATGGTGTTGGTGATCGCACTGTCAATCACCTGCACCGTGCTGTACTTGCGGTAGCGGCGGAAGTTTTCGCGCACCCGGTCGAAAATCACCACGGATTCGTTCACCGAATAGCCCAGCACAGCCAGCACGGCTGCCAATACGGGCAGCGAGAACTCCCACTGGAACAGGGCAAAAAAACCGAGCACGATGATCACATCGTGCAGATTGGCGAGGATGGCTGCGACCGAGAACTTCCACTCGAAGCGCACCGCCAAGTAGGCCACGATGCCGAAGATCACCAGCGCCAGCGCCTTGAGGCCGTCGGTAGCCAGTTCCGACCCCACCTGAGGGCCAACGAACTCGGTCCGGCGCTGCTGCGCCTGCGGGTCGGCAGCGAGCAGGCCCGCCATGACCTTGGTGCTTTGCTCGGAGCTGCTCTCTCCCTTGTGCAGCGGCAAGCGGATGACCACATCGTTGGCATTGCCGTAGGCCTGCACCTGGGCGTCGGCGTAGCCGAGCTTGCTCAGGGTCGAGCGGATTCCGTCGACATTCGCCCCCTGGGCATAGCCGACTTCCATCACGGTGCCCCCGGTGAATTCGATCGACAGGTTGAGGCCGCGGGTGAACAGAAAGAACACGGCGGCGAGGAACAGCAGCACCGAGATGATGTTGAAGGTGAGCGCGTACCGCATGAACGGGATGTCGCGCCTGATGCGGAAAAATTCCATGGTGTGGCCTTGAATCGTGGGTCTGAGAGCCGAAGAGCAGCGGGGTGGTCAGTGCACTTTGCGGCGCGGCTTGGTCGAGCGCGCAGCGGGCGCATCCAGCGACTTGCCCGCCTTGACGGCATCGCTCGCAGCGCCAGAAGACAGCGCCCCGGTACCGGCTTCGGCCGCCTTCGGCTTCCACACCTGGCCGATGGAGATGCTGTGCAGGCGCCGCTTGCGGCCATACCAGAAGTTGATGATGCCGCGCGAGAAGAATACCGCGGAAAACATCGAAGTGAGAATGCCCAACACGTGCACCACGGCAAACCCGCGCACCGCGCCCGAGCCGAAGATCAGCAGGGCTACACCGGCGATCAACGTGGTGACGTTGGAGTCGAAGATGGTTGCCCAGGCGCGCTCGTAGCCGTGGAAGATGGCGTTCTGCGGGCTGGCGCCGTTGCGCAACTCTTCACGAACGCGCTCGTTGATCAGCACGTTGGAGTCGATGGCCATGCCCAACGCCAAGGCCATGGCGGCAATGCCGGGCAGGGTCAACGTGGCTTGCAACATCGACAGCACCGCCACCAGCAGCAGCAGGTTGACCGCCAGGCCGATCGATGACACCACGCCGAAGAACATGTAGTAAATCGACATGAAGACGACTATGGCGACAAAGCCCCACGTCACCG
>JBAUTC010000147.1:0-2920 GCA_049582025.1 Thiomonas sp. | reverse complement strand
AGGAAATACAGCCATGTCCAGCGTGCAGGAACAGATCGATCAAATCGTCAAGAACAACGACGTGGTGCTGTTCATGAAAGGGTCGCCGCAGTTTCCCATGTGCGGCTTTTCGGGACGCGCGGTGCAGTTGCTCAAGTCATGCGGCGTGAGCCAGATCAAGGCGGTTGACGTGTTGCAGGACGATGCGATCCGTCAAGGCATCAAGGAGTACGCCAACTGGCCGACGATCCCTCAGCTTTACGTCAAGGGCGAGTTCGTCGGCGGCTCGGACATCGTGGCCGAAATGGCGCAGAGCGGCGAACTGCAGACGCTGCTCGACAGCGTCAAGTAATCCACACCCGCCGCCCGCTTGCATTCCACCGCATCCACCAACGCCCGGCCGCGACTCATCGTCGCGCTGACCGGCGCGACCGGCATCGTTTACGGCGTGCGTCTGCTGGAGCACTTGCAGCGCTTGGGTGTGGTGGAAACCCATCTGCTGATTTCCGCTGCCGGAGTGCTCAATCTCAAGGTAGAGATGAATCTCGACCGCAAGGCGGTCGAGGCCTTGGCGGACGTCGTGCACCCGGTTGGCGATATCGGCGCGGGCATTGCCAGCGGGTCGTTTTCGACTCTCGGCATGGTGGTCGCACCGTGTTCGATGCGCTCGCTCGCCGCGATCGCCCATGGGTTTTGCGACAACCTGATCACCCGAGCAGCAGACGTGTGCCTGAAAGAACGGCGCAAACTGGTGCTGCTGCCACGTGAGGCACCGCTCAACCTGGCACATTTGCGAAATATGACCGCCGTCACTGAGATGGGCGGCATCATCTTCCCGCCACTGCCCGCGTTCTATCTGCGCCCAAGCAGCATCGAAGCCATGGTTGACGCCAGCCTGGCCCGCATACTCGACCAGCTCGGCATCGCGCACGATCTCGGCGTGGAGTGGACAGGGATCAAATCAACATAAATTCACGGTTGCCGCGCGTTGGTTTGCTCAGGGTCATTGTGAGCATGTGTAACTCGGGCTTATAAAGGCAGATCAAACAGGAGTCTGCCATGAACAACCCTTCAGCCGCCCGCAAGACTCGCGCTCGGCCTGCAGCGAAAAAAGCCGCCACCAATTCACCTGCACCTCGCCGGACTGCGACGCACGACAAAGTCGCCCAAGGGGATATCCCCCCGCACCTGACTCCTTCGGGAGTGCGCAATTTTGTCATCGACCAGTCGCAGCAAGCTGCACAGCAGGCCGAACTAGCCGCGCTGGACTCCATCCTCGAAGCCCCGCCCCCCATGGTCAGCAGTAGCGCGGGCATTGAGGCCATCCTTGAAGGCGATGCTCCCGATGACGCCGCTGCCATGCGCGCGGCACTTGGTCTGCCTGCAAGCGAAACCATCCCCCGAGGCGCCAGTGACGAGTTGGCAGACGACTGGCGCAAGGGCGGCTATCCGTACAAATACAAAATGCTGCGCCGTGACTACGAGCGCGAGAAATTCGTCTTGCAGACAGAATTGCTCAAGCTGCAGGCCTGGGCCAAGGAAACGCATCAGCGCATCATCATTTTGTTCGAGGGCCGCGACGCTGCGGGCAAGGGCGGCACCATCAAACGCATGATGGAACACCTCAACCCCCGGGGTGCGCGCGTCGTCGCGCTGGAAAAACCCAGCGAGGTCGAGCGCGGTCAGTGGTATTTCCAACGCTATGTGCAACATCTGCCGACGGCGGGCGAGATCGTCCTGTTCGACCGCTCCTGGTACAACCGCGCCGGGGTTGAGCGGGTGATGGGCTTTTGCACGCCGGCGGAATACAGCGAGTTTTTGCGGCAGGCGCCCGAGTTCGAACGCAATCTGGTGCGCAGCGGCATTCACCTCATCAAGTTCTGGTTCTCGGTCAGCCAGGACGAGCAACGCCGCCGCTTCAAGGAGCGCCGGGTGCATCCGCTCAAACAATGGAAGCTCTCACCGATCGACATGGCCTCGCTCGACAAATGGGACGACTACACCCGCGCCAAAGAGGCCATGTTCTTCCATACCGATACGGCGGATTCGCCCTGGACTGTGGTGAAATCCAACGACAAGAAACGCGCGCGCCTCAACACCATGCGCTATGTGCTGCATTCCTTGCCCTATAACGGCAAGGACGTCAATCGCATTGGTGAAGTGGACAACCTCATCGTTGGACGCGCCAATTTCATCCACGAGCGCGGCGAGCACGATCTGAGCAAGGGCGAGTACATCTGAAAACTGCAGCGCGATTTGGCGCTACACGCCGCCAAATCGCGCGCTCAAGGCCAGTTGCAAGGCGGCGTCCACCGCAGGCAACTGCGTGCGGACCCGGACCAGGTGCGGTTCGTCCGCAAGGCGTTGCACCTCCGACCAGGCCGATTGAGGCCAGTACGCGTCCCAGCGCCAGCGGGCCACCACGTGCCAGTGCACATGCGGTACCACATTGCCCAAGCTGGCGAGGTTGATCTTGTCGGGCTGCAACACCGCGCGCAAGGTCTGCTCTGTCAGCACCACGGCGTCCATGCAACTCAAGCGCTGCAAGGCGCTCAAATCGCTGAATTCGGCGACGTGAGCGTTCCAGACCACACGGTATAACGCGGGCAGCAGTGCATCGTCAGCGCGTATCAGGCGAAAGTCGGCACCGCGCCAGATCGCGACTCCTCCGTCAGTCTGGCAAAGCGGGCATGGTGTGCTTACTGACATGATGTTCAGGCGCGCTGCGCTGCTCCCACCATGATGACAGCGCCAGTCGGTAGCCCGGTTGGCGACCCGCCCCGCGGTTCCACGCTCACGGCGAAGGCCTTGGCTTGCGCCAGATGCGCCTTTGCCTCTGCGGAGATGGCATAGCGCGCCTGGCCAGGAACAACCACACCCAGCGAAATTGGCGCGCCCTGCGTGGGCAGCAGCCAAAGCTGATAACTCTTGCCACTGGGCG
>JBAUTC010000146.1:0-6011 GCA_049582025.1 Thiomonas sp. | reverse complement strand
GATGCACGATCCGCCAGGCCTCCTCCGCGGTGAACGACAGGATCGGCGCCATGAGCCCGAGCAGCGCATCGCGGATCGCGCAAAGCGCGGTCTGCGCCGAACGGCGGGCATGGCTCGCTCGCCCCGTCGTGTAGAGGCGGTCCTTGAGCGCGTCGAGGTAGAAGCCACCGAGGTCCTCGGAGCAATACATCTGCAGCCGCTGCGCGACGAGGTGGAATTCGTAGCGGTCGTAGTCGGCGCGACACGCGTCCGTCAGCGCCCGCATGTTGGCGAGCGCATAGCGGTCGACTTCCACCATGTCCGCGACCGCGACCGCATCCTTCGCGGGATCGAAGTCGCTGGTGTTGGCGAGCAGGAAGCGCAGCGTGTTGCGGATGCGGCGGTAGCCGTCCACCACGCGGGCGAGGATCTTGTCGTCGCCGGCGATGTCGCCTGAATAGTCGGACGCGGCCACCCACAGGCGGATGATTTCCGCGCCGAGCTTCTCGCTGGTCTTCTGCGGGTCGACGCCGTTGCCCAAGGACTTGCTCATCTTGCGGCCCTGGCTGTCCACGGTGAAGCCGTGGGTCAGCAGGCCCTTGTAGGGTGCGCGGCCGTACATGGCGCAGGCGGTGAGCAGGGAGGAGTGGAACCAGCCGCGATGCTGGTCATGTCCTTCGAGGTACAGATCGGCCTCGGGGCCGCCATCGTCGTGGCCGGCGCCGGCATGGCTGCCGCGCAGCACCGTGGTGTGGGTGGTGCCGGAGTCGAACCACACCTCCAGGATGTCGGTGCTCTTGCTGTAGAGCGGCGCATCGGCAGCACAGCCGACGCGGGCGAGGATGTCCTCGGCACTGGCCTTGCTCCAGGACTCAATGCCGCCTTGTTCCACCATCTCGGCGGCAAGGTCGAGGATGTCCATGGTGCGTGGATGCAGTTCGCCGCTATCGCGATGCAGGAAAAAGGGAATGGGAACGCCCCAGCTGCGCTGGCGGCTGATACACCAATCGGGCCGGTTGGCGATCATGTCGTGCAGGCGGGCCTTGCCATTCTCGGGATAGAAGCCGGTTTGCTCGATCGCGTCCAGTGCCATCTGCCGCAGGGTCTTGGGCGGCTTGTCCTTGGTGAACACCCCTTCGCCTGCATCCATGCGGATGAACCATTGCGCGGCGGCGCGGTAGATCACGGGTGCCTTGTGCCGCCAGCAGTGCGGATAGCTGTGGGTGATGGTGTGCGTGGACATCAGGCGGTTGGCTTGCCGGATGGCGTCGATGATGTGGGGCACCGCCTTCCAGATGTTCTGTCCGCCGAACAGCGGAAAGTCGGGCGCGTAGCTGCCGTCGCCCTGCACCGGGTTGAGGATGTCTTCATACGCCATGCCATGCGTAACGCAGGAGTTGAAGTCGTCGACACCGTAGGCGGGGGAAGAATGGACGATCCCGGTGCCGTCGTCGGCCGTGGCGTAGTCGGCCAGATACACGGGCGACAGGCGGCGATAGCCAGAGCCCACATCGAACAGCGGATGGCGGAATTCCAATCCACCGAGGGCCTTGCCTTGAGCCGTGGCGACCACGGCGCCGTCGAGCTGGTAGCGCGACAGACAGTCTTCCACCAGACTGCTGGCGAGCACCAGATAACCGCGCGGTGTGTCCACCAGTGCGTAGTCGAGTTCGGGGTTGAGGTTGAGCGCCTGATTGGCCGGCAGGGTCCAGGCGGTGGTCGTCCAGATCACGGCGTATGCGGGTTTGGCCGCATCGGGCAGGGCAGGCAGGCCAAACGCCGAAGCGAGGGCAGCAGGGTCATCGGACTCGAACGCGACATCCAGTGTCTGCGACTTCTTGTCGGCATATTCGATCTCGAACTCGGCGAGTGACGAGCCGCAATCGAAACACCAGTACACCGGCTTGAGGCCGCGGTAGACGAAGCCACGCTCGATGACACGCTTGAATGCACGGATTTCCGCGGCTTCGTTCACAAAATCCATGGTGCGATAGGGATGATCCCAGTCGCCCAGCACGCCCAGGCGCTTGAAGTCCTTCATCTGCTGCGCGATCTGCGCCGTGGCGTAAGTCCGGCTCTTGGCCTGCATTTCGTCGCGCGGCAGGTTGCGGCCAAACTGCTTTTCGATGGCGTTCTCGATCGGCAGGCCGTGACAGTCCCATCCAGGGATGTAGGCGGCGTCGAATCCCGCAAGCTGTCGCGCCTTGACGATCATGTCCTTCAGAATCTTGTTGACCGCATGCCCCATATGAATCTGGCCATTGGCATAAGGCGGGCCGTCGTGCAGCACGAACTTCGTCGCTCCCGCGCGGGCGACGCGCAGGCGCTGGTAGAGGCCGTTCTCGTTCCACTCCTGAATCCATTGCGGTTCGCGCTTGGGCAGATCGCCGCGCATCGGGAACGGGGTATCTGGCAAATTCAGCGTCGCGCGGTAGTCGGGCTTGTCGGCGGCGGAAGGTGAGTGATCCATGGGAGTCTGGGTGGTGCTGGTGCGTCAAATAGACAGCAGCAGCTGAAAAGAAAGTAGGAACGAAGAAATCAGCGGCGAGGCCTGATCGCCAATCGTTTCTTGCGCGCAGGCCAAGGCGTAGATAGGACCGTCAAATTCGGTCGCGGGTGGTTTGCCGGGCGAGTTGACCAAACCAGGCACGCGCCTGATCGCTATCGTTCCGGATGGCTGCGGTCAATTGGGCCAAGTCTGGGTAATGCGCTTCATCGCGCAGTTTGTGCAGGAGTTCCACCCGGACAAGTTTACCGTAGGCATCTCCGCTCCAATCGAACACATGGGTTTCCAGCAGGATGCGTCCGTTTGCCTCGACTGCCGGTCGGGTTCCCAGGCTTGATACAGCCCACAAGGGGGTGTCGCCCAAGCCATGCACGCGAGCAACGAATACCCCGGCGAGTGCTGGGCGCGCGCGATCGAACCGCAGATTCAGTGTGGGAAAACCGAGTTTTCGCCCCAGCTTTGCGCCGTGCAGCACATGACCCGAGATCGCATATGGGCGTCCGAGCAGGGTTTGCGCATTCTGCATATCACCTTCCCGCAGGGCGTGACGTACGGCGGAACTGGAGATGCGCAACCCGGTTTCGGTGACGGGCGGCATTTGCTCGGCATCGCCACCTGCCTGACTCATCAAGAACTGGAGTTGAGCAAAGTCTCCCGTCCGTTTCGTGCCAAACCGGAAATCGTCGCCGACCAGAACGTATCGAGCCTTGAGGCCACTCAGCACGATGCGATCCACGAATTCAGCAGCAGAGCATGCGGCGATGCGCTGATCAAAGCGCAACACGATGGCCTGCTCCACGCCGAGATCACTCAGGACACACAATTTGTCGCGCAAGGTCGAAATATGGGCCGGGGCGCGCTCGGTTTGTCCTGTGAGTGTTGCAAAAAAATCACGCGGATGCGGCTCGAACGTGAGTACGGTGGGTACGAGATCGCGCTGTTTGGCGGTTTGCACCAGATGGTGCAGCATGGTTTCATGGCCGCGGTGCACGCCGTCGAAATTGCCGATGGTCAGAGCGCTCCATGGGGCCAGAGCCTGATGTTCAAAACCTCGAAAAACCTGCATGAAAACAATAGCTTGGTGATGGATCTTTACGCGCTGACGCAGGATGGAGATGCACTTGCGGTGGTGCGGACGGGGCATCTCGGAAGCACGACATTGATGCGGCGACGTCCTTCCCAAACGCATGGCACAGACGCCACGAACCGATATTGTCCCTGCAATTGACCAACACAAGTCGATTCACTTAGGGCCGCGTTTTGACCCCGGCCTGATTTGTCGCGCATGCTGGTTTTTTGCGTGTATAGTTGAAGCGCAGTCGAAACAAGAGCCTGCGCCTTTGTTCTTAGGGGTGGGCTTGTGACGGTTTCACAGATGTGATTTTCCGGGCTTGTTGAAGATTTGCACTTTTCTATTTTTTCCTTAAGGGTTGATTCATGGCTACCGGTACTGTGAAATGGTTTAACGAGTCCAAGGGCTTCGGCTTCATCAAACCCGATGAAGGTGGCGAAGATCTGTTCGCGCATTTTTCTGAAATTCAATCGAAGGGGTTCCGCACTCTGCAGGAAAACCAGCGCGTTGAGTTCACCGTGAAGGCTGGCCCCAAGGGTCCCCAGGCTTCCGCCATTCGCCCGCTGTAATCGGGCTTGCATCGATCCGGCCTTGGGCTGGGACATTGCAAAATCAACCGGCCATTGGCCGGTTTTTTTATGTCTGTGCATGGCTCACTCGGTTTGAACTGAAACAGATGATTGAAGAATTCGTCAGACACTACGGTTATGCAGCGGTTGCGCTCGGTGCATTTGCCGAAGGGGAGACGGTTCTGTTGGTTGCGGGTTACGGAGCACAGCGCGGTTGGCTGGAGTGGCCTGTCGTCGTTGCGGTCGCTGCACTAGCCGCCACATTGGGCGATCAATTGTTTTTCTTTCTTGGCCGGTGGTTCGGGCCGCAGTTGCTCGTGCGATTTCCGCGTTTGCAAGCGGGCCTGCCGCGCGTTCAGACGCTGCTGCAACGCGGTGCCCCTTGGGCGATTGTCAGTGTGCGTTTTCTGTATGGCCTGCGAGTTGCAGGACCGTTGTTGATCGGGATGGCTGGTATTCCGCCCCGGCGTTTCGTGGTGTTCAATGCGATCGGCGCGGTGCTGTGGGCGCCATTGATCACGGGGTTGGGTTGGTTTTTCGGCGCTGGGGTTGTGCAACTGGCAGCCCGCCTGCAGATGGCGGAGGAGTTCCTGCTCCTTGTCGCACTGGCGGTGATTTTTGCCGCGTGGCTGATCTGGCGTCTGCCCCGCCTCTGAGCTGCAGTTCTAAATTTTCAATCCCATCGCGTCGCGAACGGCCTGCATGGTGACCTGCGCCGTGGCGCGCGCCTTGTCGCAACCTTCGGCCAGAATGTCGCGAACCAGCGCGGGGTTGTCGATATAGGGTTGGGCGCGTTCCAGCATGGGCTGTTGTTCGCGCAGGATTGCATCGATCACCGGTTGCTTGCACTCCAGGCACCCGATTCCCGCCGTCGTACAGCCGCGTTGCACCCAGTCCCGGGTGGCGTCGTCGGTGTATGCGAGGTGAAATTGCCAGACCGGGCAGCGGTCCGGGTTGCCGGGATCGGTGCGTTTGACCCGCGCCGGGTCGGTGGGCATGCGCTTGACCTTCTGTTCGACGCTGGTGCGTTCTTCGCGGATGGCGATGGAGTTGCCGTAGCTCTTGGACATCTTGCGGCCATCCAGCCCAGGGAGCTTGGACTCGGGCGTGAGCAGGGCTTCGGGCTCGCGCAGGATTTGCCTGCGACCGCCGCTGAGTTGTGCGCGCAGGACGTCTTTTTCGGCGCGGGAGAGTTTGCTTGCGGAGATCAGCTCACGGGCTTCGTCACGCTTTTCGGTCAGCCCCTCCTGGTCTGCGGAACGGCGCAGGGCGGTGAGTTGCGCGCGCACGGCCTCAGGCAACTTGGCCGCTGCAGCGCGTGCTTGCGCTTCGATCTGCGGGTCTTTTCCATACAGATTGTTGAAGCGACGCGCAATTTCGCGGCTCATTTCAATGTGGGGAATCTGGTCGGCTCCAACGGGTACGTAGCGCGCGAGATAAATGAGGATGTCCGCGGCCTGCAGCAGGGGGTAGCCGAGAAAGCCGTAAGTCGCCAGATCCTTTTCTTTGAGATTGGCGATCTGGTCTTTGTAGGTGGGCACACGCTCCAGCCAGGAGAGCGGTGTCCCCATGCCGAGCAGCAGAAAGAGTTCGGCGTGTTCCAGCACGCGGCTTTGGACGAAGAGTGTGGCCTTGCTCGGGTCGACGCCAGCGGCCAGCCAGTCAATGACCATTTCGGTGGTGTGTGCCGAAATGGTTTCGGGGGTCTCGTAATGTGTGGTCAACGCATGCCAGTCTGCGACAAAGAAATAACAGGAATGTGCGTTCTGGAGCTGCGCCCAGTTTTTCAAGGCGCCGTGGTAATGGCCAAGATGTAGTGCGCCAGTCGGACGCATGCCAGAGAGCACGCGATCATCGGTACGCGGAGTGTCAGTGGTGTTAGTGG
>JBAUTC010000145.1:0-3206 GCA_049582025.1 Thiomonas sp. | reverse complement strand
GAGCAACCCATCTGCGCCGGGCGCGTCGGCAGTTGCTTGCCACACACAACCGCGTTCAGACGACGAGCGCGACAGCCTTGATCAGGGCCCACACCTGCATTCCGGGACGGAGCTGCAAACGCAGCAGAGTCGCACGGGTGACTTCTGCAAACAGCCTTTGGCCGCAACTCAGTTCAAGTTGCAGCAGGACGTGCTCTGGCCGCATGGCAGGTTCAATGTCCACGATATGCACCTGGAGTTGATTGACGATGGACGCATCCGGCGGCTTGCTCAGCGCAACCCCCACATCCCGGGCGCGCACGAGCAGGCGGGTCGTCGCGCTGCGGCGTTGCTTGGCCGGCACCTCCGGCGCCAGCCAGAGGACATCCGTCGCGCCCAGCGCATACCCGTGCAGCCCATGCTCCTGCCCGGATGGCGTGGTCTGCAATACGGCACTGCGATCGCCATCTTCGAACAGCGGGGAGTCGGCGCGTGCTGCGGCATCCATCAGGGATTCGATGCCCGTGATGCGCCCGTCCTGCATGAACACCACGCGATCTGCCAGCCGCAGAACTTCGGCTGGCGCATGGGTGATGAACGCGACGGGCAGTCCGGTGCGCGCGATGACGTCCTGCAACAGGCCGAGGATGTCCGGCGTGGAGCGCCAGTCGAGCGCGGCAGGGGGTTCATCCATCAGCAGCAGACGGGGACTGGAAAGCAGGGCGCGGGCGATAGTGACGCGCTGCCGCTCCCCCCGGACAACAGGCTCAACCCCCGATCGAGTTTGCCGTCCAGTCCCACCTCCGATGCGACACGCTTGATGTCGGAGCCGCCCACCCGTGCCCGCTTGGTGGTGAACTGCAGATTGCCGCGTGCATTCAGATGCGAGACCAGCGCGGGGTCCTGGAAGACGAAGCCCAGATTGCGATGACGCGACGAGTGCGCCGAACCCGGGGGGCGTGCGTCCAGCTCGACCTCAATGTGTGGTCGGCGACCGCGCGGTTGGCCGCGAAACAGGAAACAGTCATCTGCAACGCTTCGCGCGCGATCCCTTGACTGTTGCCGTCGACGCCGAAATGCAGCAGATCTCGGAGAATTGCCGACGTGGGCGTGAGCCACTCGATTTCGATAAGAAGTCAGCGCCGGATGTTGCCGGCTTCTCGTTGCAGGCAGCTCAGCACAAGTGCGGAGAGGCGTCTCACACTGCGTTCGGCGCCAACAGCTTTCACGGGCCAAATGGGTGCGCGACCAACGCTCCGTCGATGCAGTGGCGATGCATGAAATTCCTCAGATGACGTGGCGCTCACGCAGCCCGGCCACGGCCTGTGCGTCCAGCGCGAGCCAGTCTTCAAGCACCTCCTGGGTGTGCTGACCCAGCATCGGCGGCGCGTGCCGGTAGTCAACGGGCGACTCCGACAGCCGGATCGGATTCCCCACCAACGGGAGCATTGCCGCTGCCGCATGGGCCATTTCGATGCGCATCCCGCGCGCGCGCACCTGTGGGTTGTCGAACACGCGATCAATGGTGTTGATCGGACCACAGGGCACTTTCACTGCCTCCATTGCGGCGACCCAGTCGTCGGTGCTGCGGGTGACGGTGATCTCGCGGATCAGTCCAATCAGCGCCTGGCGGTGGCGTACACGCTGAGGATTGGTCGCGAAGCGCTCGTCACGCGCCCATTCCGGGCGCCCCAGCACGGCACTGAAACTGGCGAATTGGCCATCGTTGCCGACGGTGACGATCATGTGGCCATCGGCCGTGGGGAAGTCCTGGTAGGGCACGATGCTAGGGTGTGCGTTGCCCATGCGCTGCGGCACCTGACCGCCGATAAGGTAGTTCGAGGCCTGATTTGCCAACGCGGCCACCTGCACGTCCAACAGCGCGAGGTCGATGTGCTGGCCCTCGCCACTGGCTTGCCGACGCTGCAGCGCTGCGAGCACGGCCACGGTGGCATAGAGCCCGGTCAACACGTCAGTCAAGGCCACACCCACTTTCAGTGGACCACCGCCCGCTTCGCCGTCGGGCCGGCCTGTGATGCTCATCAGCCCGCCCATCCCCTGCATCAGGAAGTCATACCCCGGCCGCTCGGCGTACGGGCCGGTCTGGCCGAAGCCGGTGATCGAGCAGTAGATCAGGCGCGGGTTCAATGCCTTCAGGCTGTCGAAGTCCAGCCCGTACCGGGCCAGGCCGCCGACCTTGAAGTTCTCGATCAGCACGTCGGCGCGCAGCGCCAGGTCGCGCACCAGGCGCTGACCTTCGGGCTGGCCGAGGTCCACGGTGAGCGAACGCTTGTTGCGATTGGCACTTACGAAGTAGGCCGATTCGTCGCTCGCGCTGTCATCGTCACGCGGCACCCAGGGCGGCCCCCAGGCGCGCGTGTCGTCGCCACAGCCGGGGCGCTCGACCTTCACCACATCGGCGCCAAGGTCGGCCAGCAGTTGGCTGCACCAAGGGCCGGCGAGCACACGCGACAAGTCGAGCACGCGCAGACCAGCGAGGGCGCTTCCGGCCATGACAGGGGCGTGTTCCATGTCAGAAGGCGGCGATGCCGGTGATCGCACGTCCCAGGATCAGCGCGTGCACGTCATGCGTGCCTTCGTAGGTGTTCACCACTTCGAGATTGACTAGGTGACGGGCCACGCCGAATTCATCGCTGATGCCGTTGCCACCGAGCATGTCGCGCGCAGTGCGTGCGATGTCCAGTGCCTTGCCACACGAATTGCGCTTCATGATCGAGGTGATCTCCACCGCTGCCTTGCCTTCGTCCTTCATGCGGCCCAGTCGAAGGCATCCCTGCAGGCCCAGGCTGATGTCGGTCACCATGTCGGCCAGCTTTTTCTGGATCAGCTGGTTGGCGGCCAGCGGCTTGCCGAACTGCTTGCGGTCGAGCACGTACTGGCGCGCGGTGTGGAGGCAGTCTTCGGCCGCACCGAGGGCGCCCCAGGCGATGCCATAGCGCGCACTGTTCAGGCAGGTGAAGGGGCCCTTCAGGCCGCGCACGTCGGGCAAAGCGTTCTCCTCGGGGCAGAACACCTCGTCCATCACGATCTCGCCGGTGATGCTCGCGCGCAATCCCACCTTGCCGTGGATGGCGGGGGCTTCCAGGCCCTTCCAGCCCTTCTCCAGAATGAAGCCGCGAATCGCACCCTCGTCGTCCTTGGCCCACACCACCAACACGTCGGCGATGGGGCTGTTGGTGATCCACGTCTTGGCGCCGCTGAGGCTG
>JBAUTC010000144.1:0-11202 GCA_049582025.1 Thiomonas sp. | reverse complement strand
GGCGAACACGCCCACGAGGGCTGGAGCGCCGCCGAGCTGCGGCACGATGGCGGCGAGCAGCACACCGGCCAGTCCGAGCCCCTCGCGCCACGCCACGGTGCGGGCAAGCTGTGCTTCGTTCGTGCCGAGCGTGGCCCCCCACGCCTGATGCAGGATGGATGCGGCGCTGAATCCCAGATAGGTGACCAGCAGCGCCGTGGTGAACAGCATGGTGAAGCGCCATTCGCCCGCGCCAAACGGCAGCAGGGCCGGTAGCGCGAACAGCGCCGCGAATCCGGCGAACATCAGAGCGCAAGCCGCAGTCATCGCCGGTTTGGCCAGGCCGCGCAAGAGCAGGTGGTCGGCGAGTCTGCCAAGCAGTGGGTCGAACAGGGCGTCGGCAAATCGGGTGAGCAGCAGGACGGTGCCGAGGTAGGCCAAGGGCACGGCATAGCGCGTGGCGTAGTGCTCCGGCAGATAGACATACAGCGGCAGCGCGACGAAGGCGAGGGCCAGGCTTGGTGCGCCATAGCGCAGCAGACCAAGAGGGTGCAGCGGGTCCAGTGCCGATTTCGGCGTGGCAAGCCTGGCGGAAATGGCGCCCGACGTACCGTTCATGGCGTGCTGGCCGGTGTCATGGCCTTGGCCAGCAGGTCATTGCGCAGCCCAGGGGCGGTGGTTTGCGGTGACAGCCAGATGGAGAAGAACGCGCGGCCAAATGCGACGCCTGGCACCGTGCCGCGCGGCGTGCCGTTGAAGTAGAACCGGGTTTGCGCCGGGCTTGCGTTGCCAGGCGTGAAGACGCCGGTCAGGGTGCTGCCGTCCTGCACATCGGGGAAGACTTGCCGCATGGCTTCCAGCCAGACCGTGCGTTGCTGCGGCGTGCCTTCGCCGAGCTTGCGCATTTCCTCTTCGGAGCGCGCGGCGATGTCCACGCCCGTGAGGCTGCGCGCATAGTGCAGCTGCAGTGCGAACGGAGCGTCACCCAGCTCGGCGCCCAGACCCTGCGGTCCCACCCAGAGGGTGGCGCGATACACGAGAAAGCCGAAGTAGCGGAAGTCGCCACTGCCCGAAAGCCGCGCATCGGCGATGGCCGCCGCCACTTCCGCAGGTATGGCTGGAGCGGCCTGCGCCTGCGGGAGTATCTGCATCATCGCGGCGGCGCCTGCCGCAGCAGTCAGCAGCACGCTGCGGCGCGAGATGCCGTCTTGCCGCAACGGATCAGGGCGCTGCCGCATGGCGCAGGGTGAACTGCAGGACGTCGGTGGAGCCTTGGCTGAACCCGGCTTCGCAATAGGCGAGGTAGAAGGTCCACAGCCGCACGAAGCGATCGTCGAAGCCCTGCGCGCGCACGGCATCAAGTTTGGCGGTGAAGCGCTCGCGCCACAGTGCCAGGGTGCGGGCGTAGTCGGGGCCGAAGGCGTGGCTGTCCACCACCTCCAGGCCTGCGGCTTCGGCTTGCGCGATGAAGGCGCCGCGCGAGGGCAGCATGCCACCGGGGAAGATGTAGCGCTGAATGAAATCTGTGCCGCGCCGGTAGTCATCGAACAGGGCGTCGGCGATGGTGATGGTCTGGATGCACGCCAGGGCACCCGGTTTGAGGTGCCTGGCGACGGTGCGGAAGAACCCGGCCCAGTAGGACGCGCCCACGGCCTCGAACATTTCGATCGAGGCGATGCCGTCGTACCCGCCGACGGGGGCCATGCGGTCCAGGTCGCGGTAGTCGCACAGTTCCAGCCGGGCTTGCGGGGTGTGGACTGCGAGCCGCTCGCGTGCGAAGTCGAGCTGTTCGGTGGACAGGGTCACGCCGTCCATCTGCAGTCCGCGCCTGGCGCCCGCTTCGGCCAACCCGCCCCAGCCGCAACCGATCTCGAGCACCTGCGCGCCGGATGGGAGCTGCAACTGATCGAGCACGCGGGCGTACTTCGCGGCCTGCGCCTGCTCCAGGGTTTGCGTTGCGTCGCCGTTGAACAGGGCGCTGGAGTAAGTCATGCTCGGGTCGAGCCAGAGTCTGTAGAAGGCGTTGCCAATGTCGTAATGCGCGTGGATGTTGTCGCGGCTGCCGGCACGGCTGTTCCGGCGCAGCAGATGGCGGATGCGGTCGCCAAGCGTGCCCAGCACACTGCCGTGGAGGGCGCGGGCAATGCTCTCGCGATTGGCGGCCAGCAGCTTGAGCAGCGCGGGCAGGTCGGGTGTGTCCCAGGCGCGGCGCATCCAGGCTTCGGCAAAGGCAATGTCGCCGCGCTTGAGGACTTCGCCCATCACCGCCCAGTCGTGCAGGGCGACTTCGGCATGCGGGCCGCTGCTGTCCTGGCCGAAATGCCGCCACACGCCGTCGGGGCCGCGAAAATCGAGGCGGCCGATCTGCAGTCGTTCGAGCAGCCGCAGTACGCCGCGGGCTGCCAGCGGGGGCTTGCGCCGTCTGTCGGCGAGGCCCGGAGGGGAGGTCGGATCGAGGGAAAGCGGGGACAGGGTGCGGTCGCTGGCGTTCATGATCGGCTCGCGAAATGGTCTGGAGGAACAGGTTTGGAATGGAAGGGCACGCGCTTGCGCCACAGCTGGAAGGCCTGCCAGTGGATGCGGGCCATGACCCCGAAGCTGTGCATGGGGTGACGCAGCAGGGCGGTGCGGGCGCGTCCGGCCGTGAGGGGAAGCAGGCGGCCGCTGATGCTGGTTTCAATGAGCGGGCCGAGGCTGTCATCGTGATCGATGCGCAACACCAGGCGGTCCTGATCGGCGGTGGTACTGCGCAAAAAACGGAAGCGATAGCTGCCTTCCACGGTACAGAACGGCGAGACGTGGAACACCTTGCTGGCGCGGTATTCCGCGCCCCATTGCAGGCTGCGTGTCCCTTCAGCGGGGGTGAGCACGTAGCAGTGCCGCTCGCCGAAGGTGTTGTTCACTTCAGCCACGGCGCAACGCAGGCTGCCGTCGGTGCGCTCGCACAACCACAGGCTCACGGGTTTGAAGGCGTAGCCCCAGATGCGCGGAAAGGTCTGCAGCCAGACTTCGCCATCGGCATCGGTGATGCCTTCGGCGGCGAGCAGACCTTGCAGCCAGGCCAGGCTGTCGTTGCCACCATCACCGTGGTCGGCATCAAAAAAACTCATGGCGCCAAAGCGGTTGCGGGCAATGGGAAGCAGTGACGGGGCGCGCGCCAGGCTGCGCATGGGCAGCAGCAGGAACATGGCGTCATAGCCGAACACATGCCGGGCCGGACGCAGGCGACGGTGCTGCACAGGCCCGCTGCCGATCAGCGGGCGGTGCAGCGGTGCGTCTGGCGTGGACACGGCGTCTGTCCTCACGCGGCGATGGCCGCCCTGACGGGCAGGTCGTCCACGTCGCACAGCAAGGCCTGCGCCGCTGCGTAGCCGGACTTCAAGCCGTCCTCATGGAAGCCGTAGCCGCACCAGGCGCCGCAGAAATAGCTGCGCTGTGTCCCCTGCAACTCCGGCACGCGCTGCTGCGCGGCAATCGCCGCCTGGTCGAAGATGGGATGGGCGTAGCTGATCTCGCGCAGCACGGTGTGTGCCGCGGGCTCGCGCAGCGGGTTGAGCGAGACGACGATGGGCCGCTCGGTGGGCAGCGGCTGGAGCTTGTTGAGCAGGTAGTGCAGACAGACGTTGGGTTGGACAGCGGTGGACGTGTCGGCGAGTGGCGCGCTTTCGTAGTTCCACGCTGCCCAGGCCTTGCGCGCCTGGGGCAGCAGCCGGGTGTCGGTATGCAGCAGTGCGCGGTTGGACTGGTAACGGATGGCGCCGAGCACATCGCGCTCGGTGTCGCTGGGGGCGTCGAGCATGGCAAGCGCCTGATCGCTGTGGCAGGCGAAGATCACCTGATCGAACCAGATCGCGCCGCCTGCGGTGTGCAGCTCCACGCCGCTGTCATGCCGCGTCACGCGCTGTACCGGCGTGTGCAGTCGGGCGTCCGGGAAGTGGGCCACGATTTTCTGCACATACTGGCGCGCACCGCCGCGCACGGTGAACCACTGCGGCCGGTTGTGGACTTGCAGCAGGCCGTGGTTGTGGCAGAAGCGCACCAGCGTTGCCAGCGGAAAGTCGAGCATCTGCCCCGGCGGGCAGGACCAGATGCAGGCGGTCATCGGCAGCAGATACCAGTGCAGGAAGGTGTCGCCATAACCGTTGCGGTGCAAATAGTCGCCGACGGTCTGGCTGTCGTCGAGTTCGGCGTCGGGCAGGCGGGCGAGCGCCGTGGCTTCGCGGTTGAAGCGCAGGATGTCGCGCAGCATGCGCCAGAACGCACGCTTGCCCAGGTTGCGCCGCTGGGCGAACACGCTGTCCAGGTTGGATCCGCACCACTCGAGCGTGTTGCCGCCTCCAAGCGGCGCCTGCACCGAGAACGACATGTCGGACGTCGCCAGCGGCACGTGCAGCTCGGCAAACAGCGCCTGCAGCGTCGGATAGGTGCGCTCATTGAGCACAAGAAAGCCGGTATCCACGGCAAAAGGGGGCTCGCCCGGCAACGTCACATCCACCGTGTTGGTGTGGCCGCCAAAGTGGGCGCCGGCTTCGAACAAGGTGATCTGGGCGTGGTGCCGCAAGGCCCAGGCCGCCCCGAGACCGGAAATTCCCGTACCGATGATGGCAATACGCATGGTGTGGTTCCCCCCTGGGTCTCTCAGAATTTGCGGCCGACTACCAAGGCATACGCCGAATGGTTGTGAATGGATTCAAAGTTTTCGGATTCCACGGTGTAGGCGGCGACGCGATCGTCGCCCTCAAGCGCCACGGCGACATCGCGCACCAGGTCTTCGACGAACTTGGGGTGGTCGTAGGCGTGCTCGGTGACGTACTTTTCGTCCGGACGCTTGAGCAGGCCCCACAGCTCGCAGGAGGCGGAGGTCTCGGCCACGCGGATCTGCTCGTCCAGCCGCAGGGCGCCGCGCAGCGTGGCACCGATGGTGATGTGCGAGCGCTGGTTGTGCGCGCCGTAGTTGGAGATTTCCTTCGAGCACGGACACAGGCTTGTGACGGGCACCTGCACTTTCTGCGTGAGTTCGAGCACGCCTGCTTTCTGCGCGGCGTGCAGGGTCACTTCGTAGTCCATCAGGCTTTCGACACCGGAGACCGGCGCGGTCTTGCGCGCGAAGTAGGTGAACTGTGCGGTGATCGCACCCTCTTGTGCTTGCAGGCGCAAGAGCATGTGCTGAAGCAGTACGCCAAGCTGCTGCGCGTCCAGCGGCTCCTTATGTATTTCTAGCGTTTCGATGAAGCGCGACATGTGCGTGCCCTTGACGTCGGGCGGTAGCGCCACAGTCATCTCGAAGGTGGCCACGCTGGGCTGCACACCCTGCACCGAGAGGACGAGCACGGGATAGCGCACGCCCCGCACGCCCACTTGCTGAATGGCGATGTTGCGACGGTCCGGTGTGGCCTGCACATCGGGCAGGGTGGCAGCAGCTTGGGCGAAGAGTTTTTCCGGGGCGTTCATGGCAAATCCTTCAAGTGCACGACAGGGCGGGGAGGAACGGTAATCAAGGTCACGGCTGTTGTGCGATCAAGGTTCTGATCTTGGCGACGAAATCCTTGTTTTCGGGTGTCACCAGGCTCGAATAAACCCCGACGACCTTGCCGTCACGTCCAATGAGGTACTTGTAGAAATTCCATTTGGGCTGATCGCCGGTCGCCCGAATCAGCTGCTCGTACAGGGCGTTCGGCTTGGGCTCGGTGACGTGCGAAGGCGCGAACATCGGGAACTGCACGTTGTAGGTGTCCTTGCAGAAGGTGGCGATCTTTGCGCTGTCGTCCATTTCCTGATGGAAGTCGTTCGACGGAAAGCCCAGCACCACCAAACCCTGCTTGCCATACGTGCGGTAAAGCGCCTCCAGCCCCTTGTATTGCGGGGTGAAGCCGCAGTAGCTGGCGGTGTTCACCACCAGAATCACCTTGCCTGCGTACTGGCACAGGCTCTCTGGTTTGTCGTCCTGCAAGCGCGGGAAGGTGTTGTTGAGCAGGGTGGGGCAGGTGGCCTTGGACGTTGCGGGCGCGGTCATGGCGGCGGCCTGTGCGGCAGGGCTGATGGCGCTGAACGATGCAGCAATGAAGGCGGCGACGGCGAGTCGGGGCAGCGAGAAGTTCATGGACAGCTCCAATGTTTGTGATGTGTTTGTCTAGGACAATGATGCTTCAGTTCCCATGTTGTGCAAAACTTAATTTGTTTTGTCCTAGACATTGATAGGGTTATCAAGCCGACAAATCTCGGCTTACCATGGGTTTACGTGCCAAATGGCGCGCTGGATGCACGGATAGCACAAAACAACCAGCGTTCAATCCGTCATAGTTTGAATCTCATTTGTCCAAGACATCAGAACTGCTGATATGAACGACCGCACCCTCAACACTGCCCTGCAGCTCGGCATCGCCGCCGTCGAGCGGGACACTGGCATCGGCAAGGACACCCTGCGCGTCTGGGAGCGGCGCTACGGTTTCCCGCAACCGCGTCGCGATGCCTCGGGCGACCGGCTGTATCCGCTGGAGCAGGTCGAGCGCCTGCGGCTGATCAAACGCCTGCTCGACGGCGGACATCGCCCGGCGCAGATCGTGCGCCTGCCCATTGATCAGCTTGATGCCCTGGCGCGTGACGGCAGGGCGGATGCGACTCCGGGCAACTCAGCAGCCCCATCCGTGCACGCTGCGATGCCGGCGCAGAGTGACGCGGTGCTCGCCTACATGGCGCTGCTCAAGCAGCACGATGCCGAGCTGCTGCATCGCTCGCTGCTGCAGGACGTGATGCGCATGGGCATCAGCAGTTTCGTGACGGACGTGGTGGCACCGCTGAACCTCGGCGTGGGCCTGGCGTGGATGCGGGGTGAATTGGCAGTGTTTGAAGAGCATCTGTATTCCGAAATCATTCAGCGTGTGTTGCGCACGAGCATCAGCGCCATTCCCCTGGCCGATGGCGCGCAGCAGTGCCCCAGAATCCTCATGACCACCATTCCACAGGAGCCGCACACACTGGGACTGCTGATGGCCGAGGCCATGCTGGCCCTGGAAGGTTGCCGCTGTGTGCAGCTCGGGGCGCAACTCCCCCTGAGCGACATCCTGATGGCTGTACAGGCGCATGCCGCCGATGTGCTGGTGCTGAGTTTTTCTCCCATCCTGCAGACCGCGCAGGTTCTCGAAGCCCTGTCGGAGTTGCGCGAGCGCCTGCCGCGCTCGGTCGAGATCTGGACTGGCGGCTCCAATCCGGCGCTGCGAAGGCGCTTGCCAGAGGGCGTCCGGGTGACAGTGGCACTGGGCGATCTGGCGCACCGCGTGCGCGACTGGCGAGAACACCACCTCAATCAGCCGGCCGGGGCCGCCGCCGCCTTGTCCAGGGATCAGTCGCGCGACTGATCCGCATTGCGCGGATTGAGTGGGGGCGATGCCGCCTCGCCGTTCTCGGCTTGGCTGGTGGTTTGTTGTCGCCCGGTGATGGCGTCGAACAGGGAGGCCTTTTCGGTGGTGCCTTCCTTCAGGCCGAGCGCTTCCGCGTAGACCGAGCGCTCGCGCAACAGGCTGCCGATCACTGACGCCACCACGCAGGCCGGCATGGCCGCGAGTACCACGTTGTAGTTGCGGGTGATTTCGAACACCATGATGGCCGACATGGCCGGGGCGTGCGTGGTAGCGGCCAGCAGGCTGCCCATGCCCACCAGTACCCACAGGGCCTGCGCATGCGAGGCGTCGTGCAGGAGCAGGGTGTGCTGCACCATCAGGCCGATGGCGCCGCCGAGCATGAGCGTGGGCGTGAGCACGCCGCCCGGAATTCCGGCCGCGCTGGCCGCGGTCACGGCAATGATGCGCAGCACGAACACCAGTGCCAGGGTGGACAGTGCCCAGTGATTGACGAGCAGGGACTGCACCGTGCTGTAGCCGTTGCCCCAGACCTCCGGGCGAATCATCGCCAACAGGCCGATCAGCAAACCCATCAAACCCATGCGCAGGGGCAGGAAATTGATCAACGGTTGATACCGCTTGCGCGCAGTGTCGAGCAGCCAGAGGAAGGCTGGTCCCAGCAGCCCGGCCAGCACGCCGATAAACACAGCATCGACCAGATCGGGGAAACCCACCGCCGGAATGGCATGCGCCAGATAGAGCGGGCCGGTGGCGAACAGAGCCTGCGTGGTGAGTTCGCCCATCACCGCAGCCACCAGCACGGCGGCGATTTCGCGCAAGGCCAGCCCGCCCAGAATGATCTCGGCGACGAAGAGCGTGCCGGCGATGGGTGCGTGATAGGCCCCGGCGAAACCCGCTGCCGCGCCGCAGGCCACGATCAGGCGGCGGTGCGACGCGTCCGTCTTGCCGATGCGCCCTAGCAGCGACGAGATCAGCGCGGCGAACTGGATCATGGTGCCCTCGCGGCCGATGGTGATGCCGCTGCTCACGCCAAACAGTGATGACACCGTGCGTGTGAGGTTGGGGCCGAGCGGCAGCATGCCATCGCCCACGCGCACCGCCTCCATGTACTCCGGCCCGCGCGGACGCTTGATCCACCGATGTCCCGCCCACATGATCAGTCCACCCAGGGTGGCGCCTGCGGTGGGGATGAGCAGCCGCCCCCAGGGCGACAGGCCGGTGGCAGCGGCCACCAGGTGTTCCTGGTCGGTATAGAGACGCATCACCAAGTACATGGACTGGCGGAACCCTTCCACCGCAATGGCGCTGATGAACCCGATCAGCGCGCCGAGCAGGGTCATGGGCACCATCGGGTCGAGGTTCTGCCAGAACAGGCGCAGGCGGCCAAATAATGCGGAAGACACGGGGGCGACTCGCTTTCTCGATCCGGAGAAAATGCAGGTTGATCGATCGATTAATACGTTTGAATTGATCAAAATGATATCGGCAACGCGTCGATGCAGGAACGAAAGCGGGTGAACGTGCTTCGCAATTTTCTCGACAGCTGCTGCGGCTAAGCTCTCGCCATGCACTTCCTCGACAAAATTGTTTCCCTTGAGCAACTCGACGCACGCCTTGCCGCCCTGCCGCGCCCGCTGGTGTTCACCAACGGCGTGTTCGACATCCTCCACCGGGGTCACGTGGTGTACCTCGCTGCCGCGCGCACGCTCGGTGGCAGCCTGGTCCTCGGATTGAATTCCGACGCCTCCGCGCGTCTGTTGGGCAAAGGGCCGGAGCGTCCGCTCAATCCTCAGGATGACCGTGCCGCCGTGCTCGCCGCGCTGGAAAGCGTCAGCCTTGTCACCATGTTTGAAGAGCGGATGCCGCTGACGCTGATCGAGCGCGTACGGCCCGACATCTACGTCAAAGGTGGCGACTACGACATGGCGTCACTTGCAGAAACCGCGCTGGTGCGAACCTGGGGAGGACGCGCCGTGGCCATCCCCTTTGTCGAAGGGCGCTCCACCACCGCATTGGTCCAGCGCATCCGGGGCGAGTCGGCATGACCGCCGCGCCACTACCTGGCCTGTCCGTCGCCATTCCCGGTGCAGACGTGCTGCGCCTGCGCCATCTGCTGGTCGATTTCAACGGCACCATTGCCCGCGACGGCCGGTTGGTCGAGGGCGTAGCCGGGCGTCTTGCGGATCTGAGCCGCGTGCTGGAGGTGGAGGTGCTGACGGGCGACACCTACGGCACCGTGGCCCAGGCACTCTCGGGTCTGGCCGTGCGTCACACTGTCGTGCGCACCGGGGCGGACAAGACTGCGCGCGCCCAGGCCTTGCTGGGGGAGGGCGTGGCAGCGGTGGGTAATGGCCGCAACGACGTGGACATGCTGCGCACCGCCACGCTCGGCGTCGCCGTTCTCGGCCCGGAATGCAGCCATGCGCTCACGCTGACGGCCGCGCAACTCGTCGCTCCAGACATTCTTTCTGCGCTTGATCTGTTCTTGCAGCCGCAGCGCCTGATCGCCGGTTTGCGGCCTTGACAGGTGTCTCCTTGCATTACATCAACCATCCATCGGTGATGAGGGCTAATATGCTTTTTAGCATTCATCATTTATCAACCCCATCCAGGAGCTCACCATGACCAAATCCGTCCAAGAGATCAAGTCCGACGTCGCCCTCGTGATCGACCACGCCGAAGACCTTCTCAAGCAGGCTGCGGCAAGCAGTGGCGAGCAGGCCGCCGAGTTGCAGCGCCGCGGCATGAAGCTGCTGCGCCAGGCCGCCGAAAAGGCTCAGGATCTGCAAGATGTCGTGGTCGAACGCAGCAAGGCTGCCGCACAGGCGACGGATGACTACGTCCACGATCACCCGTGGAAAGCCATCGGTGCGGCTGCAGCTCTGGGCCTGGCAGTTGGCTTGCTGCTCAACCGCAGCCGCTGATTCGGCACAGGCGCATGGCGGACGAAGCGCAAACCGGAAAGGCTGAGGGGCTCAGCGCTGCGTGGCAGCGCCTGGTCATCAGGGGCTCTGCCATGCTGCAAAGCCGCATCGAACTCGCCAGTATCGAACTGGCAGAAGAGCGCCAGCGCCTGCAAACTCTGTTGCTGTTCGGCTTGGTGGCAGTGTTCTTTGCCCTGCTTGCGCTGGGCAGCCTCACGGCCTTGCTTGTCATCCTGTTCTGGGACCGCGGCCACTGGCAAGTCCTGACGGCACTGGCTTTGGTTTATGTCGGTGTGGCTGTCTATAGCGTCTACCGATTGCGAGATGCGATTCGCAATGCGCCCGCGCCCTTTGCCGCAACCCGGGCCGAGTTCTCCAAGGACTGCGCCGTGTGGCGGACCCGCTCCTGAGCGCAAAGATCATCCTGCCTTGACATGTCCCAGCACGCGCCCCTGCCCATGCAAAAATTGCCGAATGCGGTTCGCAAACAGCTGCTGGCGGCGCGGATGGCTGTCGAGCGTGTCGAGTTCGTTCAGGCCACCGAGCAATTCCGCCAGCAGGCCCGTCCCGCTCAGCTGCTGCGGCAGGCGCTGTCCGGCGCTGGCCTCGGGGCATTGACCCCGATGGCGTCCTTGCTGCGTGTGGCCAGTTTCACGCGCAGGCATCCCTACCTCGGCTCGCTGCTCGGCTCCACCACCTCATTGTTGTTGCGCAAACGCATGGCGCGCACAGTGTTGTCACGGCTGCTCAAATGGGGAGTTGCGGGAGGCGCGATTTACGGCGCCATCCAGTTCATGCGCAAGGACAGCGCGCCCTAGTGCGGTATGTTCTTGCAAACATCCAGAATGCAAAAAGGCCCAGATTCCTCTGGGCCTTTTTCATGAATTGGTGGGTTGTGACAGGCTCGAACTGTCGACCTACGGATTAAGAGTCCGCTGCTC
>JBAUTC010000143.1:0-4358 GCA_049582025.1 Thiomonas sp. | reverse complement strand
GTCCTGCATCGCTGCCAGCGCCACATTGACCGTGAACGCCGGGGAGTGATTGCGGCGGGTCCGCTTGCGCATGTCTGCTCCTGATCCATCGGGCGAAATCCTCGCCCTTGGGAGCAACCTATCCACTTACCCCGAGTTCAGTTTTTCCGGTCCGTTTCCATACCAGTGGGCGACACGACGTTAGGGGCAGAGCGCAAAATGCACGAATGAAAGTCCCCAAACGCCTGCAATCCCTGATCGACGAGGGTCTGATCGACCGTGTCGTGCGGCAACTCATGAGTGGCAAGGAAGCCATGGTCTACGTCGTCAGCCTTGACGACGAGACGTTCTGCGCCAAGGTGTACAAGGAAGCAACCCACCGCAGTTTCCGCCAGGCGGTCGACTACACCGAGAACCGCAAGGTCAAGAACACGCGCCAGGCGCGTGCCATGGCCAAGGGTTCCAGGTTCGGACGCGAGGCGCAGGAGTCGGCGTGGCAGAGCGCCGAAGTCGATGCGCTTTACCGGCTGGCTTCGGCAGGCGTGCGTGTACCTCGACCGATCAATTTCCATGAGGGAGTGCTGCTCATGGAACTGGTCGTCGGAGAGGGAGGCAACGCCGCACCCCGTCTGAACGACGTGGAGTTCACGCCGGAACTGGCGCGCGCGCACCACCAAACCTTATTGCGTGAAGTCGTGCGCATGTTGTGCGCGGGAGTGGTGCATGGGGATCTCTCGGAATTCAACATCCTGCTTGGCGCCGAGGGTCCGGTGATCATCGACCTGCCACAGGCGGTCGACGCGGCCGGCAACAACCATGCCGCTCGCATGTTGTTCCGCGATGTGGGCAATTTGAACGGATTTTTCGGACGTTTCGCACCGGAACTGCGCGAGTCCGAGCACGCCCATGAAATTTGGGACCTGTACAGCCGCGGCTTGCTCGACACCGAGGTGATTCTCACGGGCCACTTCGAGCGCCCTGCGGGCGTGGTGGACCTGGACGGCGTGATGCGCGAAATCGACGCCGCGCGCGATGAGGAAATGGATCGGCGCCTGCGGCTGACCTAGGCGCCTCGGCCAAACAGGCATCGTCCCGCCGACACACCCCGAACTCCGTGAGCGTGTACGACTTGGGGAAATTCCTCATCGTCCACGTGGCGTGCAGACCGTCATCGTCGAATATCGCGGCCGAGGTCATGCGGCAAGGAGCGTCAACGATCACAAGGCGATCGACGGACGCTGCCCAATCGCCGCACGCCAGCGCGCGAGGCGCGGAAACTCGGGATCGGGACTGAGTTTGACCACCCGGGCGAAATCGACTGCGACCACCGCGGTGATGTCGGCCACACTGAATTGGTCGGCAGCGACAAAGTCGCGCGCGGCGAGATGCGTGTCGAGGTCGGCGAAAAAGCGCCGGGCGCGGTCGCGGCCACGTTGTGCCAGCTCGGGGATCTGGGCATAGTTGACTGGCCCCGGCAAGGCCCGATCGACCATCGCGGGCGAACCGTTGCGTAGTGCCTCGGCAATTGCCAGGAAGCCGTCGTACTCGATGCGCCAGTTCCAACTCGCGATCTCGGCCTTGTCTCGCGGCGTGCGGCCGAGCAACGGCGGTTCGGGGTAGCGCGCCTCGAGGTAGGCGATGATGGCCGCGTTGTCGGTCAGCACCAGGCCGTCGTCGCAATGCAGAGCCGGTACGGTGCATTGCGGGTTGATCGCACGGTACGCCGCGCCGAGCTGCTCGCCGCTGCGCAGATCAACCTGCACGGTGTCGAAGGCCACGCCTTTTTCCGCCAGCAGGATGCGGGCACGCCGCGGGCTGGGAGCGGTGGCGCAGTCGTAGAGGGTAAGCACAGTGATGTGGAGCGCGAGTTGATCAGGCGCGGTGAAGAGATGCTTTGCCGACCTTGCCCTGGGTGCCGGTATCAAAATCGGACGCATCATGGCGCTCGGGCAATTGTTCGGTCGGGTCGCCGAAGGTGCGGTTGACCATTCGGCCGCGCCGCACTGCCGGACGCTGCGCGATTGTCTCGGCCCAGCGCAGCACATGGGTGTAGCTTTGCACCTGCAGGAACTCGCCAGCGTCGTAGAGCTTGCCTTGCACCAGTTGACCGTACCAGGGCCACGTGGCGATGTCGGCGATGGTGTAGTCGTCCCCGGCAAGGTAGGGCATGGTCGCCAGACGGCGGTCGAGCAGATCGAGCTGGCGCTTGATCTCCATCGCATAGCGGTCAATCGCGTATTCGATCTTGACGGGTGCGTAAGCGTAGAAATGGCCAAAGCCGCCGCCGAGATAAGGGGCCGCGCCCATCTGCCAGAACAGCCACGACAGGCACTCGGCGCGTTCTGCACCGGATTCAGGGACGAGGGCGCCGAATTTTTCGGCCAGATAGAGCAGGATCGCACCCGATTCGAACACCCGTACCGGCATGGCGCCGCTGTGATCGACCAGAGCGGGAATCTTGGAATTCGGATTGATCGCGACGAAGCCGCTGCCGAACTGTTCGCCCTCATTGATGCGGATCAGCCAGGCGTCGTATTCGGCGCCGGCATGACCCAGGGCCAGCAGTTCTTCGAGCATCACCGTGACCTTCACACCATTAGGCGTGGCCAGGGAGTAGAGCTGCAGGGGATGCCTGCCCACCGGCAGTTCCTTGTCGTGGGTCGCGCCAGCGACCGGGCGATTGATGTTGGCGAAACGCCCGCCGTTGGCCTTATTCCAGGTCCAGACATTCGGCGGGGTGTAGCTCGAATCGTTCATGCTCGGGTCTCCAGGATATTTGCACTTGGCGCAAGACCAAAACATAACCCGATCGGCGCTGCTTTGCAGGACTGCACAACCCCGGCCCACCCGGAACCCATGGCCGACGCGCCGGCATTCGATGCTCGGATACCGTAGCCCCATACAGACCGAGAGGGCGCATAAAGCTTAGGTCGGTGCCTTTGAAACCGGCAGCAGCCCAATCAGTTCCAAATCAACGACGATCACCAACTTGGGTAGCGTGGATTTCGATTCTTGAAGAGGCGCCGCCCCCATGGGATGAAGGACCGAACGTGGCATGCATCGAGTGCGAACCAAAGAGCGCACTTTGCTATGGCAGCAAACACGATTGCCACCTCAACACTCCTGTTTCAATACGGGCGCCGTTCCGGTGGGGTCCATTGATAGAGCCAAGTTTCGCTGAGCGTTCGCGAACCACCGCGCAGGTACAGGCGCAAGTTATATGGCGCATTGCTGGCATCTACGGGCTTGAGATCGAACATCGCGCGATAGCCTTGGATAGCCGCGAGAGGACGGGCCGAAGTCAGTTCAATGGTGCCGCGCGACGCGGTGATCACTGGCTCCACCACGACATTCCTTCCGAGCCGCGCCAAGTCCCCGCCGGCAAAGTCCACCACGAAGCGCCAGGAGACATAGGTGTGCTCTTGTCCAACCACGCCGCCAACGCCTGTGCGAGTGGCCACGACCTGTGCCAGCGGTGGCTGGAAGGGCATGACCGCGCCCCAATACAGCCGATAGGCGTACAGCAGCTCCTGCCCCGGTTGCGGTACTTCGCGTGGATTCCAGAACGCGACAATGTTGTCGTTCGTCTCGTCCCCGGTGGGCAGTTCGACCAGTTGCACGGAACCCTGGCCCCAGTCGCCGCGGGGCTCGACCCACAGGCTAGGCCGGAGGTTGTAGAACACGCCGTCGTCCTGGTAATGATCGAAATTGCGGTCGCGCTGCAGCAGCCCGAAGCCGCGAGGATTGTTGTCCTGATAGGCGTTGAAGCGCACCCCGGCCGGGTTGACCAGCGGTCGCCAGATCCATTCCCCCGCACCGGTCCACATGGCGAGTCCGTCCGAGTCGTGGATTTCCGGGCGCCAATCGATCGCCATGCGCCGGTCGTTCTCGCCGTACATGTACATGCTGGTGAGCGGCGCGATGCCGATGCGCGCGATGGTGCGGCGAGGGTAGATCGCCGCGTCCACATCCATCACCAGCGTGGCGTCCGGGGCGATGGTGAAGCGGTAGGCGCCTGCCGCGCTGGGCGAATCGAGCAGGGCGTAGATCGTCAGGCTGGGACTCGCCGGGGTCGGGCGCTCGAACCAGAAGCTCAGGAATGAGGGGAACTCCTCGGGGCGGTCCATGCCGCTGTCGATGGCAAGGCCGCGTGCCGAAATGCCGTACTGCTTGTCGCCGCCGACCGCGCGGAAATAGCTCGCGCCGAGGAAGGCTGCGATGTCCCGCTTCAAATCGGTACTGGAGAAGACTCGAAAGCCGGCGAAATCGAGTTGCGAAGGCAACTGCTAACTGTCCACCCCGCTCTTGCCATAGTCGAACATGGCGGGATCGAACGCAATGCGCCGCGCTTGACCGCCGGCGACCTCATACATCCGCAC
>JBAUTC010000142.1:0-5391 GCA_049582025.1 Thiomonas sp. | reverse complement strand
CGCTGACGCTGCGGGCGCCCGCGCCGGGACGGGCGGAGCTGCAGACTGCTGCGTCACATTGGTCACGGCCGGTGCGGCGGCCTTCGGCGCAGCCACAGCCTGGGATGACGACGCCTCCACGGGGACGGCCGTTTCGCCCTGCTCATCCGACGGAAAACGGCTGGCATCGAAGTCCACCGCCGCCATTAATTCGACGCCGCCGACGATTTCCCGATTCGACAGAATCACCGCCTCGGCGCCGAGGTCATTACGGATGCGGGTGAGCACCTCGCGCGTGTTGGTACCGGTGTAGCGTTTGATTTTCACGATTTAGGCTCCCAATGTCGCCGTGACCTTGACCTGTTTCTGGTCGGGAATTTCAGCATAGGACAGGACCCTCAGCCGCGGCGCGCTGCGCGCCAGAAGACGGGCCAGAAACTGACGCAGCGGCGCGCTCACCAGCAGCACGCCTGTGGAGCCCTGCGCTTCCATGCGCTGCATCAGATCGCGCGCCTTGTCCATCAGCCGCTGCGCCAGACCAGGCTCGACGGCTGCCTGCTGCGGGTCTGCACGCAGGCTGGAAAGCAGAATCTGTTCCAGCTGACCATCAAGCACGGCGGCAGAGAGTTCCTGCCCCGTCGGCGAAAGACTTTGCACGATGTAGGCGCCCAGCGCCAGCCGCACCCGCGCGGTAAGTTCGTCGGTGTCGTTCACCTGCGCGCCGTGTTCGGCCAGCACTTCGGCAATGGTGCGCATGTCGCGGATGGGCACGCCTTCAGTCAGCAGGTTTTGCAACACTTTGCGCAACCGGTCAGCGGAAATCTGCTTGGGTACCAGATCTTCCACCAGCTTCGGCGAGCGCTTGGACAGATGCGCCAGCAGCCCCTCCACTTCCTCGCGGCCCAGCAGCTCGGCGGCATGGGTTTGCAGCAGGTGATGGAGATGCGTGGCCAGCACGGTGCTGGGGTCGACCACGGTGTAGCCCAGGGTCTGCGCCCTGTCGCGCTGCTCCTTGTTGATCCACACCGCGGGAAGGCCGAAGGCGGGGTCTTTGGTGGGCGTGCCCTGCAGATCGCCCGTGACCTGTCCCGGATTGATGGCCATGAGCAGATCGGGAAAAACGTCGCCGCTGCCGATGTCCACCCCCTTGAGGGCGATGCGGTAGCCGCCGGGACGCAGTTCGAGGTTGTCGCGGATATGCACCGAGGCCACGAGAAAGCCCATTTCCTGCGCAAACTTCTTGCGCACTCCACGTATGCGCCCGAGCAGTTCGCCTCCCTGATTGCGGTCCACCAGCGGAATGAGCCGGTAGCCAACATCCAGCGCGAGGGTATCGACCGGCTCGATCTGCTCCCAACTCACTTCCTCCGCCTCGGCCGGCGCGACAGCCTCTGGCGCAGCCTGCGCCTGTTCCTGCTGCTGCTTCTGTCGCTTGAGCTGCCACCACAAGATGCCCCCGAGTATCGCCGCCGCCCCCAGAAATGCCAGATGCGGCATGCCCGGCACCAGCCCGACCAGACCCAGAATGCCGGCGGTAATGGCCAGCACACGCGGATGGCTGAACAACTGGCTGACCAATTGCCGGCCCACGTCCTGCCCGGTGGACACATTGCTGATGACAATGCCGGCAGCCATGGAGATGACGAGCGCCGGAATCTGCGATACGAGCGCATCACCGATGGACAGCAGGGTGTAGTTCTGCGCCGCCTCGCTCAGGGCAAGGCCGTGCATGAACACACCGATGATCAACCCGCCAATAAGGTTGATGAACAGGATGAGGATGGCCGCCACCGCGTCGCCGCGGACGAACTTGCTGGCGCCGTCCATCGCGCCGTAGAAGTCGGCTTCCTGCGCCACGTCGGTGCGGCGCTTGCGCGCTTCTTCCTGGTCGATCAGACCTGCGTTGAGGTCAGCGTCGATGGCCATCTGCTTGCCCGGCATGGCGTCCAGGGTGAAACGTGCCGACACTTCAGCGATGCGCCCCGCACCCTTGGTGATCACCACAAAGTTGATCACCACCAGAATGGCGAACACGATGATGCCTACCGCGTAATTGCCGCCGACGACAAACTTGCCGAATGACTCGATCACCGCGCCGGCAGCGCCCTCCCCGTTCTGCCCGTGCAGCAAGATGACCCGCGAGGCCGCGACGTTGAGCGACAGGCGGAGCAGGGTGGTAAACAGCAGCGCAGTGGGAAAGGCGGCGAAGTCCAGCGGCCGGGTGAGATACAGGGTGACCAGCATGATGATCAGCGACAACACGATGTTGAAGGTGAACAGCATGTCCAGCACGAAGGTGGGCAGGGGCACCACCAGCATCATCAGGATGAGCACCACGAGTATCGGCGCGCTCAACATGCGCCAGTCGGTGCGGCTCAGCAGCGCGCGCCAGGCGGGCACGGCAGCAGTGTTGGGGGAAGGGGAAGTCGCCATGGCGTTTTACTCGTTCACTGCAAAGTCGGCGGGAATCGCCCAATCGTTCGGGGCCTGTGCCACCTGGGGAGCGGCGCGCAGCTGGAAGACATAGGCCAGCAGCAGCGCCACAGCGTTGTACAGCGCCACCGGAATTTCCTGCTCCAGCTCTGCATGATGGAACAGGGCGCGCGCCAGCGGCGGGGCCTCGATCACCGGCACATCATGCTCGGCAGCAATCTCGCGGATGCGCGCGGCCACCAGATCGGCCCCCATGGCCAGCACCACCGGCGCGCGGTTCTTGCCTTCCTTGTAGGCCAGCGCCACCGCATAGTGGGTCGGATTGGTCACCACCACGTCGGCCTTGGGCACGGCAGCCATCATGCGTTTGCGCGCGCGCTCGCGTTGCAGGGCGCGCATCTTCTGCTTGATCTGCGGATTGCCCTCGCTCTCGCGCATTTCGTCCTGCATGTCCTGG
The DNA here is from genome assembly GCA_049582025.1 of Thiomonas sp. Taxonomy (GTDB): domain Bacteria; phylum Pseudomonadota; class Gammaproteobacteria; order Burkholderiales; family Burkholderiaceae_C; genus Thiomonas. The sequence continues at coordinate 2,522 of JBAUTC010000142.1, read as the reverse complement.
CGGCTCATCTTGAGCTGCTTGTTCATCTGGAACAGCTGCCACGGCACATCCACCGCGGCGACCAGCAGGGTGCCGGCCGTCATCCACAAAAACGCCTTGGACGCGATCATGCCCAGTTGCATCTGCGCCAGATTCGGCTCCACCTGCAGCAGGCCGAGCAAAGCTCCCCGCTCGTTCCACAGCACGATGCCTGCGATCACCCCAATCACGATGGCCTTGAGCAGCGCCTTGCCCAACTCGCCCAGGCCGGTGATGGAGAACATGCGTTTGAGCCCGGTCACCGGATCGAGACGGCTGAAATCCGGGGCCAGCGCCTGGCCGCTGAACACCCAGCCTCCCATCGCCACACCGCCGGCTGCGCTGGCCAGGACGGTGAGCGCCAAAACCGGCGTCACCAGCAGCAGCCCGATCACTGCCACCTTGCCGGCGGCCTGCAACATCGCCGTCGGGTCTTGCGAAGCCGAGGCCGACACCGTCAGCCCGGTGGACAACAACGCACGACCCGTGTCATAGAACCAGCCGCCCATCGTGGAAACGAGCACCGCAACGCCGAGGAGGAGCAAACTGGAAGTGAGATCGCGCGAGCGCGCGACCTGCCCTTTTTCCCGCGCCTGCTGCTTGCGCTTCTGCGAGGCGGGTAATTCCTTTTCCTGTGCGCTGTCGTCGGCCATGTCCGTGCGCCTACCGCGCCCCGCCCTGCTGCAATACCTGACTGGACAGGTCCAGCCCCACGTCCACCAGATGCTGCACCACGTTCTGCATCACCGGCATTAACAGATACAGCGCCAAAAATCCCATGATGAAGAACATCGGGAAGCCGATGGCGAACAGATTGAGCTGCGGCGCCAGCTTGGTCAGCACCCCCAACCCCAGGTTGGCGATCAGCAATACCCCCAGCACCGGCGCGGCCAGCGCCAGACCAAGGCTGAAAATCGCCGTGCCTTCCTGCGCCAAAATGTGCCAGGTTTGCGCCAACAGACCGAGATTTGGCGCCACCGGCAGCAGGCTGAAGCTGCGCGCGATCACCGCAAGCAAGACCAGATGGCCATTGAGCGCAACGAACAACAGCAGGGTGATCATGTTCAGAAAACTCGACAGACTGGTGACCTGCACGCCCTGCACCGGATCGAACAGGGTGGCGAAGCCCATGCCCATCTGCAGCCCGATCACGCCACCCGCGAGCTGCACCGCGCTGAGGATCAAGGTCATCGACAGCCCGATGGCCCCACCCACCAGCAGTTGCTGCAACAACAGCATCCACGCCGTGGCCGAGCCGAATTGCACCGGCGGCATGGCCGGAAGCGCCGACCCGATGGCCACAGACACCAGCACCGCCAGCCCCACGCGCAGCATCACCGGCACGCTGCCCATGCCGAACACCGGCGCAACCGACAGCATGGCCAGCACACGCACGAAGGGCCAGAAGAACGCGCCGATCCACGTCTCGATCTGGGTGCTGGTGAAATGAATCATGGCGGGCGCAGGGCGAGTCAACCGCCGCTGATGAGATGCGGGATGCTCTGGAACAGGCGGATGGTGAAGTCCATCATCACGTGCAGCATCCACGGCCCGGCGACCACCGCCGCCAGCCCCATTGCAACCACCTTGGGCACGAAGCTCAGGGTCATTTCATTGAGCTGGGTGGCCGCCTGGATCAGGCTGACCAGCAGGCCGACCACCAGCGCCACACCCAGCAGGGGCAGCGCCATGAGAAATGTCACCCACAGCGCCTGCTGGGCGATGGTGGTGATGGTTTCTGCCGTCATCTCGATCTCCTCATCAATGAACGAAGCTCTGGACCAGCGAACCGATTATCAAATCCCAGCCACCCACCAGCACGAACAGCATGAGCTTGAGCGGAAAGGACACGGTGACGGGCGACAGCATCATCATCCCCATCGACATCAGCACAGCGGCGACCACCATGTCGATGATCAGAAAGGGGATGAAGACGACAAAACCGATCTGGAACGCGGTCTTGAGTTCGGACGTGACAAAGGCCGGGATCAGCAGGGTCATGGGCGTGTCGGCGGGTTTTTCCAGCGCCTTGTGGCCGGAAAGCTTGACGAACAACGCCAGATCCTCCTGTCGCGTCTGCCCCAGCATGAAGGTGCGCAACGGCGCAGCACCCGTCTGTAGCGCCTGCTGCATGGAAATCTGGTTGTCCATCAGCGGCTTGACTGCCACGTCGTTGACCTGATTGAGCACAGGGCTCATGACAAAAAACGTAAGAAACAGAGACAGCCCGACGATGACCTGGCTGGGCGGCACCGTGGTCGTGCCCAGCGCCTGCTTGAGCAGCGACAGCACGATAACGATGCGGGTGAACGCTGTCATCATCAGCAGCATGGCCGGCAGGAAGACCAGCGCGGTCATGAACAGCAGGGTCTGCACGCTCAAGGAATATTCGGTGCCTCCGCCCGCCGCTGGCGTCGAGGTGAACGCTGGCAGCACCTGGGCCCCGGCCCACAACGGCACGAACAGCAGGATCGCCGCCAGACCGCGCGGCGGCCGGCGCATCA
>JBAUTC010000141.1:0-3145 GCA_049582025.1 Thiomonas sp. | reverse complement strand
GACGCCGGCCAGGATGAAGGCCACGAAACTCTGTGTGAGCGGGTCCGGCGGAAACAGCACAACCGGAATCGCTCCCCAACTCGCGCCGGTAGCCCAGGCCGTTCCTCGCAAGAGCCGAAGCCGACGGGTCTGCAGGGCAATGTCGAGGGCAGAGGTGGGCGTGCGTTGCCTCGCGAGCCAGAGAAGCAGACGGGACAACTGCAGGCCCAGCATCCATGCGCCCCAGATCCACAGCCCGCGGGTCTGCGGGCCGCCGTTCAGCAAGGCCACGGCAACGGCGGCCACTCCGGCGTTGGTGACTGCGGACACTGGCACCGTGGCGAGCAGCATATTGCCGCGCTCTGCGGCAATCGTCTCGTTTGGGGTGGTGACAGCGGCGTCGTATGGCATGGTGGCTTTGAAGTGGCGCATCGATGCAAAACAATGTAAATGTGTCGACCGTCGATGGGGAGGCCCGATGGCCATTGCCGCGCTCGAAAACGACAACTATTTCCGCTGGAACCGAATTCCTCTTGCGCCATGGAAGGCGGGCAAGGGACGTGCGGGAGTGCGGTCTGGTTCAGCGCGAGAAGTGAAGCGCAACCAGGTTGCGTTCCGCCACCTGGTTGCGCCCCTGCTCCTTGGCGGCGTAGAGCGCCGCGTCGGCGGCGTTCATCCAGGCGCGGAGGTTGGCAAACTCAGATTCGGCCGCAGCCAGGCCGATGCTGCTCGTCAGGCGCAGTTGCGGGTAATGTTCCAGCTGCAAGGTCTGCACCTGGGAGCGGATGCGCTCGGCGATGGCGGTAGCGTCGCCCGCCCCGATGTTTCGGCACAGCACCGCGAATTCATCGCCGCCATAGCGCCCCGCGCTGTCTTCAGAGCGGATACTGTCGCGAATGAGTTGTCCCACCGCGCTGATGACCTCATCGCCCGCGGTGTGCCCGTAGGTATCGTTGATGTCCTTGAAATGATCGATGTCGATCATCAGCAGGCACGCAGGCTCGCCAGTGGCGTGAAACACCCGCAAGGCAGCATCGGCGTGCTGCTGCCAGTGGTCGCGGGCAAACAGGCCGGTTTGCGAATCGGTGCGCCGCAGCGTTTCGAGCAGCGTGTTCTGCCGCGATACGGTGCGGATCAACCGGTAGCTTCCAATGCTGCTCGACAGGGTATGCACCACCAGCAATGGCAGGGTGCAAATGATGACCAGCAGTGAGCTTTGCAATGCAATCGGCGGACGGATGATCAGGGCGGTCAGCACCGCGGCGCCGAACAGCCCTGGCAGCGAAGCCAGCCAAAGGCGGCGCATGCCGCTGCTGAGTTTGTCGAAGGTCGTTACCGTCACCAGCACCACGCTGGGGAGCAGGTTGAAGTGCAGCAGTGGCACCCACATGCCGGCAATCGCCGAATCGATCAGCAGATTGCGTTTTTCCGTACGGTAGCTATCGGCGCTCAGGCGCGACCACAAGAACGCAAGATGGGGCCAGATCAGACAGCTCAACACCATCAACGCCCAACGCCACGCAGAGGCGTTCTGGCCGATCAGCACACTGCTGATCGCCAGACCACCCAGCGCCATGCCCAATAACCGCAAGGGATAGATGTGCAGATAGGTGTTGTTCTTGGCGGAGGTGCGTAGCGGGGAAGGAGGGCGCATGGTGTCGTTGGAGAGGCACCCGGATACTACAAACCGAAATATGTCTCTCGAACCGCGTCGCTGGCCTCCAGTTCGGCGCGCGTGCCCGAGAGCTTCACCTTCCCGTGGTCGATCAGGTAGCCGCGGTCGGCCAGCTCCAGAAACGCCACGTTCTGCTCGGCGATCAGCAGCGCGGTGCCGCTGCCGATGCTGGTCTTGAGAACCTCGATCACCTGTTTGACGAACACCGGCGCGAGGCCGGACGACGGTTCGTCCATCAACAGCAGCTTGGGTTCGGAAATCAGCACCTTGGCGATGCCCAGCATCTTGCGCTGTCCGCCCGAGAGTGTGCCGGCGGCGTCGCGGCGCTTGGCAGCGAGGTCGGGGAACAGGGCGAACAACTGCTCCTTGCGCCTGCGCACCTGCGCGTCGCTCAGGAAGTAGCCGCCCAGGGCGATGTTCTCGTCGATGGACAGGGTGGGAAACACCCCGAGTTCGGACATATAGGCGATGCCGCGGCGGATGCGCTGATCGGGTGCCAGCTGATCGATGCGCTCGCCTTCAAAGCCAATCTCGCCGCGCCAGCAGGGCAGCAGGCCGATGAGGGTGCGCAGCAGCGTGGACTTCCCCGCGCTGTTGGCGCCGAGCAGCAGCACAGTTTCCCCCGGTAGCACGTCCAGATCCACGCCCCAGAGCACTTGCAGCGCGCCGTACCCGGTCTGCAAGTTGCGCACCGAGAGCAGGCTTTGAGTCATGTCGGCGGCGCTCATGCTTCGCCTCCGAAGAACGCGGCTGCGACTTCCGGGTGATGCGAGGCGGCGTCGAGCGAGCCTTCAAACAGCATGCGCCCAGCGCCCAGCACGATGACCCGCGCGGTGATGCGGTTGAGAAAGGCCATCAGATGTTCCACCACGATCAGGGCGATGCCGCGTTGCGACAGCTTGAGCAGCAGGTCAGCGATGCCGCCAAGTTCCGCCGGGTTGAGTCCAGCGCCGATTTCATCGACCAGCAGCAGCTTCGGCCCTGTGGCCAGCGCGCGGCCGAGGTCGAGCAGCTTTTGCTGGTTGACGGTGAGCGAGCCCGCCAGTTTTTCGGCCTGTTTCTCCAGTTCGATGTCACGCAGGATGGCGCCCACGTCCACTGTCTGACCAGCGTGGCCGAAGTGCGCGGCCACCTCGATGTTCTCGCGCACAGTCATGTCGCGGAAGGTCTTGGGCACCTGGAACGTGCGGTTGATGCCCAGCCGGGCCAGCTTGTGCATCGGCACCTGGTGCACCGGGTGCCCGTTGAAGGTGATGCTGCCGCTGTCGGCCCGGTAGAGGCCGGAAATGACGTTGATGGTGGTGGTTTTGCCCGAGCCATTTGGGCCAACCAGGCCGACGATCTCACCCGGCGCGAGGCTGAAGCTCACGTCGTTGAGCACCACATGTCCGCCGAAGCGTTTGTTCACGCCTTGGAGTTGGAGCAGAGATTCAGAAGACACGGATGCCCCTCCGCGTGAACAGCGACAGCACGCCACCGGGCATGAACAGC
>JBAUTC010000140.1:0-10827 GCA_049582025.1 Thiomonas sp. | reverse complement strand
GGCGCAGCCTTCTTCGCCGGGGCCGCTTTCTTGGCGGGCGCAGCCTTCTTCGCAGGGGCCGCTTTCTTTGCGGGCGCAGCCCTCTTCGCAGGAGCCGCTTTCTTCGCGGGCGCAGCCTTCTTCGCCGGGGCCGCTTTCTTTGCGGGCGCAGCCTTCTTCGCCGGGGCCGCTTTCTTGGCGGGCGCAGCCTTCTTCGCCGGAGCCGCTTTCTTTGCGGGCACAGCCTTCTTCGCCGGAACGGCCTTCTTCGCAGGTGCTGCGGCCTTTTTCGCCGGTGCAGCTTTTTTCGCAGTTGCCATGGTGTTTCTCCTTGATCAAGTCTTTTGAAGTTGAGCCGGTCGCTAAATCGCGTCCGAGCGCCTCACGGCCCCGCCTCCCGGCGGTTTCCTGTACGGGACATCGGCACGGCGTTCAGCCGGCACCACCTGCGACCGGCTCAGCGCTGATCCGGGCAGGGGATTCGCTTCCCTCGGCATCAAAGCCGTCGCAGGAAGGAATGCGGAAAGACGCGCAAGCACGGCAGGCTCTGGCATCCAGGGCCAGAGTCGCCGTGAAACACGTCGAAATCGATTGATCAGGGAGACCGGCATCGTCAAGGATGCGCCCTCATCGACCGAACGGCTTAAAAACAGAGAAGGAGACTCAACCCGCCGACTCTGCAGGGTCGGATGACGTTGGGTGGAGCGGTCTCGGTAAACAATCACTCTGTTGTTCGCGTTCGCAGGTAATTCATACTTCATTCCCAGGACAGAGCCCCGCCCGACTGGTACTCGATCACCCGGGTTTCGAAGAAATTGCGTTCCTTCTTCAGGTCGATCATTTCACTCATCCAAGGGAAGGGATTTTCTTCAATGGGGAAGATGGCATCAAGACCAATCTGCACTGCACGACGGTTGGCAATGAAGCGGAGATAGCCCTTGAACATCGAAGCGTTCAGACCCAACACGCCACGCGGCATGGTGTCTTCGGCATAGCGGTATTCCAGTTCGACTGCCTGATGAAACAGGCCGGTGACTTCTCGCTTGAACTCGGAAGTCCAGAGGTGCGGGTTCTCGAGTTTGATTTGATTGACCAGATCGATGCCGAAGTTGGTATGCATGGACTCGTCGCGGAGAATGTACTGGTATTGCTCAGCCGCGCCTGTCATCTTGTTCTGTCGGCCCATCGACAGGATCTGGGTAAAGCCCACGTAGAAGAACAACCCTTCCATCAGGCACGCAAACACGATGATGGAGCGTAGCAGTTCCTGATCGTTGCGCTCCGAGCCGCCGAAGGCCGAGGTACGAAATTCCGGATTGGTCAAGGTGTCGATGAAAGGAATGAGGAACTCGTCCTTCTCACGGATCGACGAGATCTCGTGATAGGAGTTGAATATCTCACTTTCATCCAGGCCGATGGACTCGACAATGTATTGATACGCGTGGGTATGGATGGCCTCTTCGAAAGCCTGGCGCAGCAGGTACTGGCGGCACTCGGGGTTGGTAATGTGGCGATAAGTGCCAAGCACAATGTTGTTGGCTGCGAGCGAATCAGCGGTGGTGAAGAAGCCAAGGTTGCGCTTGATGATGAGACGCTCGTCATCGGTCAGACCGTTAGGGTCTTTCCACATGGCAATGTCGCGCGACATGTTCACCTCTTGCGGCATCCAGTGATTCGCGCACGAAGCGAGGTATTTGTCCCAAGCCCATTTGTATTTGAACGGCACGAGCTGGTTGACATCGGCGCGGCAGTTGATGATGCGCTTGTCCTCCGCACGAACCCGCTCGTTGGATGCTGCACGTTGGCTGTAGACATCTGCGGCCAAGGACAAGGCCGATGCGGCTGCAGCTGACGTCTGCTGTGCGCCTGTCTTGGCATCCATCGATTGCAGTGAACGCTCAGCCAGCGCGGCTTGCGCGGGGCTTGCAGAGTTTGTTTGTGGATCGTCCCAAGTGAGCATGTTCGTTACCTTCCGTGGATTATCAAGTGTTCAGCGCAAACGCTCAACAGAGATCAAGTCGTAATGCCTGCGTGTGTTGTGCAGGCACATCGCAAGAAGCCTGATGCAGCGCCTCTTGCGACCTCAACGCGGCTCCGCGCATCGGGTGCACCGTTTGCACTCGCGATTACTGGCAAGCCTCGCATTCCGGGTTGTCGATGCTGCAGAAGCGGATGTCGCCGGACTGCACCACGCCTTGTGCCGAGGCCGCCGCTGCAACGGCTGGGGTGTCTGCGGGGCCATGCGGCACAGCGTTGAGCTGCCCCGCCTTGACCGTCGACTTCTCGGCATGCGTCGCGCCAACGGTGCGCAGGTAATAGGTAGTCTTGAGGCCACGCACCCAGGCCAGCTTGTAAGTGTCGTCCAGCTGTTTGCCTGATGCATTGGCCATGTAGATGTTGAGCGACTGCGCCTGATCGATCCACTTCTGCCGACGCGCCGCGGCTTCGATGATCCACTTGGTCTCGGTCTCGAACGCGGTGGAATACAAGGCCTTCAGGTCCGCAGGAATACGGTCGATGCGTTGCGTGCTGCCATCGAAGTACTTGAGGTCGGAAACCATCACTGCGTCCCACAGGCCTCGCGCCTTCAGATCCCGCACCAGATACTGATTGATGACAGTGAACTCGCCCGACAGGTTGGACTTGACGTAGAGATTCTGGAAAGTCGGCTCGATGCAGGCATCCACGCCGACGATGTTGGAGATGGTGGCAGTCGGCGCGATGGCCACGCAGTTGGAGTTGCGCATGCCGTGCTGCGCGATCTGTGCGCGCAGGGCGTTCCAGTCGAGCGTGCTCGATGTGTCGGCTTCAACATAGCCGCCACGCTGCTCAGCCAGCAATTTCAGGCTGTCCAGCGGCAGGATGCCCTGATCCCACAACGATCCTCCATAGCTGCTGTAACGGCCGCGCTCGCGGGCCAATTCGCTTGACGCCCAATAGGCTTCATAGCAGACCGCCTCCATCGAACTGTCGGCAAACTCCACAGCCTCTTTCGAACCATAGGGAATGCGCAACTGGTAGAGGCAATCCTGAAAGCCCATGATGCCCAGCCCCACCGGGCGATGCTTCATATTGGCGTTGCGCGCCTTGGCAACCGCGTAGTAGTTGATGTCGATGACGTTGTCGAGCATGCGCATCGCGGTCTGGATGGTGCGCTTGAGCTTGGCCTGGTCGATCGCGCCCGCCTGGAGATGCGCAGCCAGATTGACCGAACCGAGGTTACACACCGCGATCTCGCTCTCGTTGGTGTTGAGCGTGATTTCGGTACAGAGGTTGCTCGAATGCACAACACCGACGTGCTGCTGCGGGCTGCGCACGTTGCAGGCATCCTTGAAGGTGATCCAGGGATGGCCGGTTTCGAACAGCATGGACAACATCTTGCGCCATAGTTGCACCGCGGGAATGGTCTTGAACAGCTTGAGTTCGCCCAGCGCAGCCTTCTGTTCGTAGCGGGTGTAGGCCTGCTCGAAGTCCTTGCCGAATTTGTCGTGCAGGTCAGGCACGTCGGCAGGGCTGAACAGCGTCCAGTCACCCCCTTCCATCACGCGCTTCATGAACAGATCGGGCACCCAGTTTGCGGTATTCATGTCATGGGTACGCCGGCGGTCGTCGCCCGTGTTCTTGCGCAGTTCGAGAAACTCCTCAATGTCGAGGTGCCAGGTCTCCAGGTAGGCACAGACCGCGCCCTTGCGCTTGCCACCCTGGTTCACCGCCACTGCGGTATCGTTGACTACTTTGAGGAAGGGCACCACGCCTTGCGATTTGCCGTTGGTGCCCTTGATGTGACTGCCCAGGGCGCGCACGCGGGTCCAGTCATTGCCCAGACCACCGGCGAATTTGGACAGCAGCGCGTTTTCCTTGATGGCTTCGTAGATGCCGTCGAGGTCGTCAGCCACGGTGGTGAGGTAGCAGCTCGACAGTTGCGAGCGCCGGGTCCCCGCGTTGAACAACGTGGGCGTGCTCGACATGAAGTCGAAGCTGGAGAGCAGTTCGTAGAACTCGATGGCGCGGGCTTCGCGGTCGACCTCGTTCAGCGACAGGCCCATGGCCACGCGCATGAAGAAGGCCTGCGGCAATTCGATGCGGCGACCATCCTTGTTCACGCGGGTGTCAGCGCGGTTGGCCAGGAAGTAGCGGTCATACAAGGTCTGCAGGCCGAGGTAGTCGAATTGCAGATCGCGGTCGGCCTTGAGCGCGGCACCCAGACGCGCGAGATCGAACTGGCCCAGACGCTCGTCGAGCAGTTCAAGTTCGACCCCTTCCTTGATGCAGCGCGGAAAGTACTCGGAATAGCGCTGGACCATCTGCTCCTGCGGGGTGTCCTCGTTCAAGGTTTCGCGGCGCATGGTGTGCAGCAGCAGGCGCGCGGTGACTTTGGAGTAATCGGGATCGCGCTCGATCAGGGTACGCGAGGCCAGGATGGCCGCCTTGTACACCTCGAGCATCGGCACGCCGTCATACAGATTGCGCAGGGTTTCCGACACGATGGGATCGGCTTTCACATCCGCGCTCAGATTGGCGCAGGCCGACTCGATCACACCAACCAGCGCGACCTGATCCAACGGCCTGCGCACGCTGCCGTCGAGCACATGCAACACCGGTGCGGCAGCTTTCATGGCAACATCCGCCTTCTGCTTGGCCCGCTCTTGCGAACGGCGCTCGCGATACAGCACGTAAGCGCGCGCCACTTCGTGCTGACCGGTGCGCATCAACGACAACTCAACCTGATCCTGGATGTCTTCGATATGGAAAGTGCCGCCGCTGGGACGACTGCGCAGCAAGGCGCGCACCACGTTCTCCGTAAGCGCGTTCACCGTGTCGCGCATGCTGGCGGAAGCAGCACCCTGCCCCCCCTGCACCGCGAGGAACGCCTTGGTCATCGCGATGGCGATCTTGCCCGGCTCGAAGCCCACGACAGCGCCATTTCGGCGGATGATCTTGTAGTCGGAAAAATCACCCACGGCGGTCTGCTGCTGCGTGTCCACATCGAGGTGCGAGGGGTGCTGCGGGGCAGGGGAAAATTCGGGGGCAGCGGTAGTCAGGGACATCAAGAGCTCCTTGGGACAGATGGCGCTGCGCCGCAAGCCCGGAGGCGCCAGCCGGCACACAGACGGGGTTACGAGGACAACACGGAAATCGGACGGGATGACAAAAGACCCTGCAACATCCGGGCCTCGCGTTGGCGCCGGACGGGGTGCTTTCGAACCTTCAGGACACTATATCTAGGGTCTATTTGAATTTCAACCACTATTTGTAGCGTGGTCGAAATTGACTGCTCGTCCACAGCTTTTGCACAGGGTCACGCACAGAAGCAGACCCGGGCAGGGGTCAAAACCGCTGAAATGGAAAGGCACGCGCAGGCAGCGCGAGGCCATTTTTCAGTTGCGTCCAGTCGAAACCTGTGCCGGGGTCGGTCTTGCGCCCGGGGGCGATGTCGCTGTGCCCCACCACGGCGCGCAGGGGATAGCGCGACAACAGATCGGAACCAAGAGCGATAAGTGTCTCGTATTGCGCGGGCTCGAAGGGCGCGTCGTCACTGCCTTCGAGTTCGATGCCGATGCTGAAGTCATTGCAGCGATTGCGTCCTGTAAAACTCGACGCGCCGGCGTGCCAGGCGCGCTGCGCGCAGGACACATACTGCGTGAGCACACCATCGCGCTGAACCACAAAATGCGCAGAAACTTTGAGGCCAACGAGCGGGGCGAACGCCGGGTGCTCATTCGGATCAAGGCGATTGCAAAACAAGCGCTCAATCGCATCAGCGCCATACTGCCTGGGAGGCAGGGCGATGCAGTGCATCACCAACAGGTCAACCGGCATGCCGTCAGGCCGGTCATCAAAATTGGGGGACCGCACATGGCGGGCATGCGGCATCCACCCCTCTTCCGGCATGGCGGTGAGGCCTTCCGACGACAACATGGTCAGACGGGGTCGTCCGGCGCATCCGACGGATCGCGGATGCCCAGCCGTTCCATGCGGTAGCGGATCTGGCGCAGATTCAGACCCAGCAACTGCGCCGCCGCGGTGCGATTGAAACGGGTCCGGCGCAAGGCTTCGCAGAGGATGCCGCGCTCGACCTGATCAAGGTAAGTACCGAGATCCGGTGGCAGCGGCGTCTGCGCGACGAACTGCGCCAAGGGCGGCTGCGGCGGGACGGAGACTGTCTCGCGCAATGATTCGGCACGCAGCGCCGAGGAATCTGGCTGTTGCGGCGCGAGGGCAGCAGCGGCGTCAGACGGCGAAACAGCGGACGCCGCTGCATCCGCATAACCCGCGCCTGTCGGCAATTCGATGTCTTCAGGTCCAAGCAAATCCTGCACCGACATGGCTACCGCCCGGTGCAGCAGATTCTCGAGCTCACGCACATTGCCCGAGAAGCGGTACTGACGTAGATGCTGCAGCGCGGCCGGACTCAGGCGCAGGCCTGGTCGGGCGTTGTCGTGGCGGATCTCAGTCAGCAAAGCCTCGACCAGCAGAGGCAGATCGTCCAGGCGCTCACGCAAGGGCGGCAGGGTCACTGCGATGACATTGAGTCGATAGAACAAATCCTGCCGGAACTGGTTTTGCGCCACCATCTGGTCCAGGTTGCGATGGGTCGCGCTCACCAGCCGCACATCGACAGCGATCTCCGCCGTTTCGCCCACTGGGCGCACCCGCCGCTCCTGTACGGCACGCAGCAACTTGGCCTGCATGGCCACGGGCAGTTCACCGATTTCGTCAAGGAATAGCGTGCCACCCTGGGCCGCAGCAAAGAAACCGGCATGGTCGGCCATCGCCCCGGTGAACGCGCCCTTGCGATAGCCGAAGAATTCGGCTTCAAGCAGTTGTTCAGGAATGGCGCTGCAGTTCACCGGAACGAAAGGCCCGCCCGCACGAGCGCTGCATTCATGCACGGCGCGCGCCGCCAGTTCCTTGCCTGTGCCCGACTCGCCCTGAATCAACACCGGCGCCATGCTGCGCGCCACGCGCTGCAAGGTCTGCTTGAGCACGCGCATCACGGAGGACTCCCCCACCATGCGCTGCAAGGCACTGCTGGTCGGCGCCTGCACTTCCACCTCAGCTGTCGCGATGGCCGCATGCACGGTGCGACGCAGCGCAGCCAAATCCACTGGCTTGCTCAGGTAATCAAATGCTCCGGCCTTGAGTGCAGCCACCGCATTTCCAGCGCTGCCGTAAGCAGTGATGACGATCGACTTCTCATGACGATCAGACTGGGTTTCGAGCCAGCGCAGCAATTCGAGGCCCTCGCCATCGGGCAGGCGCATATCGGTGAGCATGAGGGCGTAATGCCGCCTCGACAGATGGTCGCGCGCCTGCGCCAGGTTTTCCGCCACATCGATCTGCCATCCCTCCCGCACCATGCTCAGTGTGTAGAGCTCGCGCAGATCCGGCTCGTCGTCGACGATGAGAATGCGCACATCTGCTGGATTCATGCCTCGGGGTCCGGTGCAGTCTGAATAACGAAGGAGCCGCGCGCTTGCGGCGTGCCCTCCCGTTCGATGCGGTAAAGCAGACGCGCGCCATTGCGCAGACAGAGTTCGTGAGAAATATACAGGCCCAGTCCCACGCCGCGGCTGCTGGTGGTGCGAAATGGCTCGAACAATTGTGCCCGCAGTTCAGCATCGATCAGCGGACCGTCGTTCGACACGTGGATTTCTCGCACCAGTTCAGAGCCGAGCTGGCGGATTTCGATGGCGCGCGGCTGGTTGCTCGCATAGCGCCGGGCGTTACTCAGCAGGTTCACCAGCACACGACGCAGATGCAGGGCATCGAAGCGGATCTTCGCCGCGTCGTCCTGGATGAAGACGCCGATACGGGCAGTGCCCTGCGCATCAAACTCGGCATGCAACTCGCGCACCAGCGGCGCGCACAGCGTCATGCCGATCTCAAGTGGCGCAGTGCGGCCAAGCTCCAGTACATCTTCCACTGTGCGGTTGATTCGATCGACATTCTGTCCGATGAGATGATGCAGGCGATCGAGCTGCACCGGATCGGCGGCGAATTCCTGGGCCAATTGGTTGGCCTGGCCGATCGCGCCCAGAGGATTGCGGATCTCATGCGCCACACTGGCGACCAGACGCCCCATCGCGGCGAGCTTCTCCTGCTGAATGCGCGCATCGATCTCGCGCAAATCCTGTAGCACGATGAGATAGCCTGCCCCGCCCGGAAGGTCTTCCAGGGTAGATAGGCGCAGCAACAGCTTGCGCCCCGCGGGCGTTCGCACCTGCACTTTGAGCGCCTCTTCGCCATCAATGGCCATGCGCTCCACCTCCTGGCGCACCACTTCGGCAACCGGCAGATCGCGCAGGGCCTTGCGCCCGCCCACCCAGCGCGCGGTCACTGCATCACTCCAGGGCAGATCAAGCAGTTGTTGCGCCGCAGGATTGAGCGCCTCGAGCACCATATGCCGGTCCACCACCATCACCCCGTCATGCTGCGCCTCGATCACCCGTTGGTTCAGCGCCATCTGCCGCCGGGCGATGGATTCGCTGGCACTGGCGCGCGCCTCTTGTCTCGCCAGTCGTTGCGACAACTGCCAGGTCAGAATCGCCACGGCAAAATAGGCTGCACCGACGAAAGCCGCGTTGAGCAGGCGCTGCTCGGCCTCGGCCACGCCACCAAACAAGGCGAACGTGGCATTGCCCAGCAAGATCAGCGTCACCAGCGCCGCGACGAACAAGGTCAATGACAACGTGCCGTAAATCCCTGCGGCCAGCACCGGCAGGGCATAGATCAGGGAAAACTCGCGCGCCGGATACCCCGCGGTGAATTGAAGGATCGTGAACGCCAGCAGGTCAAACGCGATGGCAATCAGCACCTGCCAGGCAAGCCCGTCCGAGCGCGTCAAGCTCCACCACAAACTCAAACCCGTCTGCACCACATAGGCCAGCGCCACCCAATAGCCCAGCATGGCGAGGGGCGGTTGCTGGGTATGGGCGGCTTGCAGCGCAGGCAGCAACACCAGCCATCCAAGCAGCAACAGGGCCATGAGCACCCGCGCGCCGGCCAGCACACGAAAGGTGCGCAAGCGCTCGCGACCAAGGCGGGATGATGGGACGAACGCCAGGCCCGCGGGGGAAGCGGATGGCGCAAACATCGATCGCGCAAACGCGCTTTCAGCGGCACCTGCCGCGCCCGGCTTACGACCCCAGACGGGCATGCTCTTCGCTGCAGTACGGCTTGCCGTCGCGCCAGACGCAGCGGCTGGACGGCACATGCACGCCGCAGTGCGCGCAGGGCAGCATGACCTCGGGCAGTTGGGGTGTCTTGCCTTGCGGTTTTGGCGGCCGCACACCGGGCGGCCGTTGCGATTTTTTGATCAGCATCAGCCCGACAATCACGACGACGAACAAGACCAGATATTTCATCGGTGCAAAATCACCTGCAGCACGAAGCGCGTGCCAATGTAGGTCAACATCAGGAATACCGTACCGGAAAACAACCACACCAGCGCCCGCGTGCCACGCCAACCGAGAAACATCCGTCCGACCATCAACACAGCAAATATCAGCCAAGCCGCGATGCCGAACACCGTCTGGTGATTCAGTTCGAACGGCTTGCCAAACAGCTTTTCGCTGAAAGTCGCCGCAAAAATCAGTGAAGCCGTGAGCAAGGCAAAGCCCACTCCCGCCAGACGGTAAGTCAGCTTTTCCAGGGTCAGCAGCGGCAGGCTGCGCGACACGCCAGACACCGCCCCCTTGCGTCGATGCAACGATCGCTCTGCTGTCCATAACAAAATGCCGTGCAATGTAGCTGCGCCAAACAGTCCATAGGCCGCGATGCCCATGGCCCAGTGCAGGGCGAAGGTCGGTCCCGCCCCGTACGGCGGGGTAAAGGTTCCCGGGAACACCCAGGACAGCACAATGGAGATGGCCGCCAGCAGGCAGATCCAGCTTCGCAGGGTTTGCAGCGGGTAATACAGACTCTCCACCCAATACACGGCGGCCACCAGCCAGAAGGTCACCGACAGGGCTTGGGCAAAACCGAAATGCGGCTGCAACTCGCCGTGCAACACCAAGGCGAAGGTCACCGTCTGCGCCATCCAGGCCAGCGCCATCACCCAGGTGGACCAATGCTCCGAGCGCCGCATGTCCCCAGTCGCCGCACCTTCCGCATGGCCGAGCGCCAAAGCGGGCGTGGGCCGCGACAACACCGCAGCCAGCATATAGAACGCAAAGGCGAGGCTATTCACTAAAATCGACATGCTTCGAGTTTAACCGAGCCCCCTTCGGCCGCTATGCGCCGCAAGCGGCAAATCAGGTTCGCTGCAGATCCAGCGCAGTCCTGTCCAATTTACCCAAACGTCTGGTCACTCCGTCTTCCCCATGCTCAACAACCTCACTCAACGCCTGTCCCGCGTGGTCAAGACCCTCAAGGGCGAAGCGCGCATCACCGAGACAAACATCCAGGACATGTTGCGCGAGGTACGGCTCGCCCTACTCGAAGCCGACGTCGCGCTGCCCGTGGTGCGCGAGTTCACCGCCCGTGTCAAGGAAAGGGCCCTCGGCCAGGATGTGGTCGGCTCGCTGACTCCCGGGCAGGCGCTGGTCGGCGTGGTGCAGCGCGAACTCGCCGAGCTGATGGGCGGCGACGCGGTGCCGCTCAACCTCGCCACTCAGCCGCCCGCCGTCGTGCTCATGGCCGGTCTGCAGGGAGCGGGCAAGACCACGACCACCGCCAAACTCGCGCGCCACCTGACAGAGCGACAGAAAAAGAAGGTATTGACCGTCTCATGCGACGTGTACCGTCCCGCGGCGATTGCCCAATTGCAGACGGTGACGGCACAAGCCGGTGCCGAATTCTTTCCGTCCTCGCCCGAGGACAAGCCGCTGGACATCGCTCGCCGCG
>JBAUTC010000139.1:0-7941 GCA_049582025.1 Thiomonas sp. | reverse complement strand
GGTGGTGAAAAGGCGCGTCTGGCGCTGGCCCTCGTCATCTGGCGCAAACCCAATCTGCTGCTGCTCGACGAGCCGACGAATCACCTTGATCTCTCCACCCGCGAGGCGCTGGCCATGGCCTTGCAGGACTTCGCGGGCACGGTGCTGCTGGTGTCGCACGACCGCGCCTTGCTGCGCGCCACTTGCGACGCGTTCTGGCTGGTCGCCGATGGTCAGGTGCAAGATTTCGACGGCAGCCTCGACGACTACCAGCAGTGGGCGCTGTCGCGTACCGCGCAGCGGCAAAGCGCGGCGCAAGCCAAGCCGCAGGGCGAGAGTGCAGCCGAGCCGGAGGTCTCTGCCATCGACCGCAAGGAGGCACGCCGCCAGCAGGCTGAACAACGCCAGCAGCGCACGCAGCAACTCAAGCCGGTCAAGGCGGAATTCGCCAAAGTGGAGGTGGAACTGCGCCAACTTGAGGCGGAGCGTACCGCGCTGGAAACCGCGCTGGCTCACGTCGACACGCCTGCTCAGGAGCGCGTGGAGCAGGGCAAGCGGCATCACGCGGTGTCCGAGCGCATTGCAGTGCTTGAAGAGCGCTGGCTCGAACTTGGAGAGCAGCTGGAGTCGCTTCAGTCGGCCTGATCGGCGTCTTCTTGGATGGAGGCGCGTTGAAATTTGATCAATGCTGAGGCTTGGACGTGTCTATCCGAGTAGATTGGTCAACCTTCAATTTGCTCCTCTGCCGCTTGCGCTAACAGCGCCGCGCTCATTCCCGGAATTCCCGATGAAACAAACCCTGCTGCAAGAAAAATATCCCGTTTACGTTGCCGAAGTCTCCAAGTCCGAGACCCGCTACACCACGGTCAATGACGTGGTTGATTACTTCAAGGAGAAGATCGCCTCCAATCCCAAGGTGAAGTTCATCGGGGTGTTCGACCACTTCGAGCACACCACCAACATCGGCGGCACCATCGCTCCCGACATCAAGGCGGCGGTGGAAGTGATTTTCTGCTTCGGTATCGCCTTGCCGAACCCCATGGTGCTGGCTGTGCGTCCGCGCTCCATCGGGATTGCCGACATGGGCGACAAGTTTATCGTGACCTTCCTTGAAGCGCCGATGGCTCCCGCCAATGAAGCGATGGAAGTCTGGACCAAGGGACTGCGCAACAGGGACTGAGGTCGGCTCAGCCCCAGCTTTGCGTCGCGGGTTGTCTCGCCTTGAATCAGCGTGGCGGCGTTCTGGCCACGCGCCAGAGAAGAAGGGCAAAACAACTTGCAGCGACGCCCAGGCCGGTGGTGTTGCCCATCCAGAATCCCGCGGCACCTTGCAGCGCGGGCGGGCTGATGCCGAGGATGTTGAATCCCAGCATATAGCCGCCTCCCAGGCCGATGCCCCAGAGTGACAGCGCATACAGCACACTGGGCACGACCGCGATGTGGTACGAGCGCAGGACAAATGCACTGGTCGATTGCACGGCGTCAAACACCTGATAGAGCGCGATGAACAGGAAGAGATGATCCGCGACGGCCTGCACCTTCGGATCGGATGTGTACCAGCCGACGATCTGCCTGTGCCCCAGCCAAACGGTCAGGGCTATGCATGCAGAGAGTAGCGCTGCTGCCCCTACGCCGCTCCAGGCGGTCTGTCGTGCGGCGCGCGCGTTGCCCGCACCTAGATGCTGCGCCACCACCGAGCCCGTGGCGATGGAGATGGACAGCGGCAGCATATACAGCACGGTGGCGAAATTGGCCGTGATCTGATGCGCGGCCAGCACGGTATCTCCCAGGCGGGCGATGAACAGCGCCATGAAGGTGAACGCGGAGACTTCAACCAGAAGGCTCAGTCCGATCGGAGCCCCGAGACGCAGCAGATGAGCCTGTGCGGTCCAACTCGGCCAGTCCCAGCGCGAAAACACGGCGTAGGTGCGCAGAGCTGAACTGCGCCTGTGCTGAACCAGGGCCAGGGCGAGCAAACCGTACTGGGTCAGCACTGTTGCAGCGGCGCAGCCCGCTGCGCCGAGTGCCTGCATGCCATGCAGACCGAATTGTTCGGGCAGCAGGAACACGACGTTTAGCAGTAGTTTGGTCAGCAACCCGCCGATCTGCAAGCCTGCAGTGAGCAAGGGTCTGGAGATGGCTTGACTGAGCGCGGCATGCACGCGGAACGCCAGCGCAGCGGGCAGACCGAAGGCGAGGATCTGCAGATACCGATCGACCATGGGATCGCGTGCTTGTCCGGTGAGCGATAGCAAGGGCTGCGGCCAGAGCAGCACAGCGATGCCGACAAGGCTCAATCCGGCGACGAGCCACAGACCCTGGCGGAAACCGGCTCCCACGGCTTGTGGTGACCCTGCGCCGAAACCCCGTCCCAATGTTGGCAGCAGCGACTGCGTGACCCCCGAAAGCGAGACGTACAAGGTTATGTAGATCGCCTGACCGATGGACAGGGTGGCGAGGTTGGCGGTAGTGGAGTAATGCCCGAGCATCACCGTATCGGCGACGCCAAAGCCAATCACTGCAAGCTGTCCGATGAGCACGCTCATGGCCAGACGCAACAAGTTGCGCAGCGCATGCATGCGAGTGGCCGATCAGGGCGCCGCAGGCGTCAGCCGTTGGTACAGGATGAAAGGCCTACCGTGCGCACCAGGGCGACCGCCGCGCCAGACCGGGCGCCACTGCGTCGCGGGTTCTGGTGGGTGCGTGCCCAGCGCGTAAGGGCACATCGCCGTGCGTGAACTGGAAAAATCGAGCTGGCTCCAATAGCCGATCAGGGCCTGCGTTGTCAGGTCGATGCCATTCGGACGCAGGCACGGCTTGCTCACTTGCATCGACAGGGCGCTGGAGCTGCGCACCGCATGCGCCACAGCTGAACCGACATTGCGATAGGTGCTGGCGTAATTCAGCACCGGCATCCACAAGCTGCCGACCAGCACCCAGGAGAGGGTCACGCCACTGGCCGACAGCACCATTCCCTTCCACAAAGGATGTCGATGACGCCCAGTGCGCCAGAACACGATTGCACCCCAGGCAACGGTTGCGAACAGCGAGAGGGTCAACGTGAATGGATCCAAGCTGAGCTGAAAGCCAGGGGCCAATCGGGCGATATTTGCCGCAGGCTTGGCAGGCCAACCGATGAGCATGGCCAGCCACATCACCCAGACAACCAGTGCCAGCAGACTATAAAGCAGTACCGCAAACCAGTCGATCGCGGCCAGGCCGGCACGCCGCATGACGGGCAGGGCGAATCCCGACAAAATCGCCAGGGGCGGCAAGGCCAACAGAAACACCTTGTCGTTGTTGCCCAGCGCCAGCGCGCTCAACAAGGCCAGCGCCGCGAGCGCCCAGGCGGGCCGCAAATGCCAGGCCAGCAAGGATTCGCGCCAGCGCCACAAGGCCCAGGCCGCCAGCGGCCAAGTCGGCCAGGTAAACCAGAGCCCGATACGGAAAAAATCGCTGGCGGTGTCCAGATCGGGCCATTGACCATGCAGCGACCAGCCGAGCTGGGACTCTGCCCAGAGCCCCGAGAACAAACCGACAGCCAGCGCCAGAGCGAGCGCCAAACCGCCGCTGCGCAGCGAGCTCCACAGTACGAGAGCGAGGGTGAGTGCGAGGAGAATGGCGAACCAGCCTGCAGAGGTCAGGGACAGGCTGAGCAAGCCCAGCGCGATGATCGCCGCCGACTTGCGGGGTTTGCGTGGAAGAAGGGAAACGCCCAGCAGGACGCCGCTGACTGCGGCGAGTTGCAGAACCTGGGTCGAGGCTTCGTGGCCGCGACCCAGCAGACCCAGCGTGGCCAGCAGGGTCAGGAGCACACCATCGGCAATCGCGCGGGCGTAGTCATTTGCTGCAATGGGCGGACCAAATGCGGGGCGCACGGGCTGCGCGTCGTCGTGTCGCGCGAAATGAAATGCGGCGTACCACGTCAGACTCATACTGGCGGCCAGCGCCACAATGAACGGAATCCGCGAGGCCAGAACCGGTCCGATCCAGTGGCCAGATGCCTGAATCGACCAGGCTCCCAGCCAGTGCGCCAGCCAGCCGCCCTTGACGACGTGTCCATACAAGACAGGCTGGAACCAGCGGCTTGTTCCCTGGGCCATTTGCCACATCACGGCAAAGCTCAGTCCATCGGTGCGCCAGGGATCGCGTCCGAGAAATCCCGGAAGGAGATAGGCTGCGCACAGCAACAAGAGCAATGGACGCGGCAGCTTGCCCACGGCGCCTGGTTGCAAGGCAGGGCGCGTCGGGGGTCTGCGTGTCTGTCCGTGAGAAAACGCTGAGCTCAAGGCGAATGCGATGGATGTCGGAGTGGAAAACAACAACGGGCAGCCACGCTGCCCGTTGTGTGAATCACCTGGGTTGCGGGCAACCCAGGGTGCGACGGCGCTCAGGCCTTGCCAGCCGCCTTGGCGAATTTCTGACGGAACTTCTCGACGCGGCCCCCCAGGGTGTCGATGCTCTTTTGCTTGCCGGTGTAGAAGGGATGCGACTCACCGCTGGTTTCGACCTTGTAGAGAGGTATTTCGCGGCCATCGTCGAGTTTGACCGTTTCGCGCGTCTGCGCGGTCGAAGAAATGACGATTTTCGAGCCGGTGGACAGATCGAGGAAGCAGACGTCGCGGTATTCGGGGTGGATTCCAGGTTTCATTTCGGTTCCTTTAAAACGCTAGCCGCCGACGCGCAATGCAATCCGCCCGCTGTCGGTACTTGGCAAAACGCGTCATTATTGCAGATTTCAAACGGATCAACCGCCGCGACGCATCATGTCGAAGAACTCGGCGTTGTTCTTGGTCTGCTTCATCTTGTCGAGCAGGAACTCCATAGCCTGAATTTCGTCCATGGGGTAGAGCAGTTTGCGCAGGATCCAGGCCTTTTGCAGAATCTCGGGTTTCAACAGCAATTCCTCGCGGCGCGTGCCGGAGCGATTGATCAGCATGGCCGGGTAGACGCGCTTCTCCGACAGGCGGCGATCCAGGTGGATTTCCATATTGCCGGTGCCCTTGAATTCTTCGTAGATCACTTCGTCCATGCGGCTGCCGGTGTCCACCAGCGCAGTGCCGATGATCGTTAGCGACCCACCTTCTTCAATGTTGCGTGCAGCACCAAAGAAACGCTTGGGACGCTGCAGCGCATTGGCATCCACGCCGCCCGTGAGAATCTTCCCCGATGTGGGGATCACGGTGTTGTAGGCGCGTGCCAAGCGGGTGATGGAGTCCAGCAGGATGACCACGTCCTTTTTCAGCTCTACTAGGCGCTTGGCCTTTTCGATGACCATTTCCGCAACTTGCACGTGGCGCACTGCGGGTTCATCGAAGGTTGAGCTCACCACTTCACCGCGCACCGAGCGCTGCATTTCCGTCACTTCTTCCGGGCGCTCGTCAATCAGCAGCACGATGAGCACCACTTCGGGGTGATTGGCGGTGATGGCGTGCGCCAGAGCTTGCAGCATCACGGTCTTGCCGCTCTTGGGCGGGGCGACCAGCAGGCCGCGCTGGCCCTTGCCGATGGGGGCGACGATGTCGATCACTCGGCCGATGATGTTCTCCTCGCCCTTGATTTCACGCTCCAGACGCATGTGCTCCGTCGGGAACAGCGGCGTCAGGTTCTCGAACATGATCTTGTTCTTGTTTTCCTCCGGGGTCACGCCGTTGACGCGATCGACCTTCACCAGTGCGAAGTAACGTTCGCCGTCCTTGGGCACCCGTACCTCACCCTCAATCGAGTCACCCGTGTGCAGATTGAAACGGCGAATCTGGCTGGGCGAGATGTAGATGTCGTCGGGCGACGCCATATAGCTCGACTCCGGCGCCCGCAGGAAGCCGAAGCCGTCGGGCAGGACTTCCAGGCAACCGTCGCCGAAAACCTGCTCGCCGGTGCGGGCGTGCTTCTTGAGAATGGCGAACATCAGTTCCTGCTTGCGCAGGCGGCTGGCGTTCTCAATCTCGAACGACTGCGCCATTTCAAGCAGCTTGGAGACGTGCGTCGCTTTGAGTTCGGACAGATGCATGGTGGAAAGCTCGGGAGGGCGCTGCAGTCAGATCCGTCTTGGTCGGGACGGTGCATGAACCGGGATACGGTACACGCGAGAGCAGCAAAAGACTAAAAGAGAGGGAGTTGGGCAGGCCGTGAGCGGGTATCACGGCAGGCGACCAGCCCAGAATGGCCGATCGCGGGATTTATTGCGCGATGTGATGACCGCGCAATATAGCTAATTATAGATGGGCGTCAACGAAGGCTGTCAGTTGCGACTTGGAGGCAGCCCCCACTTTATTGCCCGCGAGCTCGCCGTTCTTGAAGAGCAGCAGAGTCGGAATGCCACGAATCCCGAATTTGGCCGGGATGGAGCGGTTTTCATCGACGTTGACTTTCACGATGGCAAGTTTGCCCTGATACTCACTGGCCATTTCGTCCAGAGTCGGGGCGATCATGCGGCAAGGCCCACACCATTCGGCCCAGAAATCCACGAGAACGGGAACCCCAGATTTCAGCACGTCCTGCTCGAAATCGGCGTCGTTGGTGTGTTTGATCAGCTCGCTAGCCATGGTCACCTCGATAGAAGATTTGATGGAGATTTTGACACAAATTGCCACGGTGGCGCTGATTCCTCGGATTGATCCCGAATCAGGGTCTGGGCAAAAAGCCTGTGAATTGCCGGAGATTGGCCGCGCGTCAAGGACGGCTGGCGGGCAATGGAAATTGGGGATGACGAGCCGTTCCCCCGGCACTCACGGTAAACGGCTGTGGCTGCTTCGTTCCCGACCTGACCCGGTTCACCGCGCCGCGATGCGAGGCGGCCCGTCACTGTGTATTCTAAGACGATTCGGCCTTGCTTTTCCCAATGTCGAGTCGCCTTCAAAACACTTTTTGTAAGTTCTTGTCAGCGTTGAAGAATTTGTTCCAGCCAGCCGTATCCACTCACCAGAACAATGCCTGGCAGGATCAGCAGGGTGCCGGTCAGAAAGCCGGGGTTGATGGGTTCGTGCAGCAGCCATGCGCCCAGCACGATGCCGAAGAGCGGGGTCATGAATGACAGCACACCCAGGCGCGAAGCGAGGTAATGACGCAGCAGCCAGAACCAGGTCAGAAAGCTGGCGAATGACACGATCACGATCTGGAAGACCAGCGCTGTCACGGCAAGCGCTGTCGGATGGAACGTGCTTTGCCCGAGCACGACAGCCGCCGGCAACAGCAGCAGGAAGGCGCCGAGCAACTGATAGAGCAGGGTCTGCGCCGGCGGCAGGGTGGACAGACGGGTAGTGCGTACCACGACGGTGGTCGCGCCCCATGCCGCGCCACCCAGGAGTGCAAGCGCATCTCCAAGCAGCACGTTCGACGGTTGGCCCGCAGCGGCGCGATGCGCGCCGCCGAGAAACGCCACGGCGATGCCACCGAATGCCAGTGCGATGCCAATCCATTGCAGCGGAGCCAGGCGCTCCACGGGGAGTTTCCAGTGCAGACCCAGAGCCGCGAAAACGGGCGCGGTATAGAGAAACACCACCAGATGTGCCGCGGAGGTGAAGCGCAGACTTTCGCTGACGAGCAGGAATTCAAGCGCAAACAGGGTGCCGACGATCAAGCCTTGTCGCCAGGGGCCGGATAGGGTTGGACCTTGCCCCCGGGCAAACATCAGCGCACTGACCAGCAGTGCGGCGACGCCGGACCGGATGGCGATCTGCAGCATGGGCGAGATGTCATGCACGGTTGCCTTGAGCGCGACTTGCTGCAAGCTCCAGATCACGCAGAGCAGCAGCATCAGGCTGATGGACAGGACGTCGAGAGGTTTGCGCGTATCCACGCTGAATGGCCGAAGCAGGGGCGGCCGAGGCGGGCCGTGATGGAAAAAGATCAGTTTCCGGATTCGTCCATCAACGCTCTGGCTTGGGCGATGTGACCGCGGTAGGCGTCGAAAATTTTGCGCAGCGCGGTATCCATGTCGGCCTTGGGCGCCCAGTTCAGGTC
>JBAUTC010000138.1:0-10369 GCA_049582025.1 Thiomonas sp. | reverse complement strand
GAGAGGGAGGCCAGGTGCTGGCTTTCTTCCTCTAGGAACAGGTCGATGACGTCGGCGGCGCCGACGATGCGGAATTCGCGCGGGTTGAACTGTTTGGCCTCGCGCAGGATTTCGCGCAGGATTTCGTAGCACACGGTGCGCGCGGTTTTCACCTGGCCGAGGCCGCTGCAGGTGGGGCAGGGTTCGAGCAGCATGTGCGCCAGCGAGTCGCGGGTGCGCTTGCGGGTGAGTTCCACCAGGCCGAGTTGCGAAAAGCCGCTGATGGTCACTTTCACCTTGTCGCGTGCGAGCGATTTGCGCAATTCATCCAGCACGGCGGCGCGGTGCTGGGCGTTGTGCATGTCGATGAAGTCGATGATGATGATGCCGCCCAGGTTGCGCAGCCGCAGTTGGCGGGCGATGGCTTGCGTGGCCTCCAGATTGGTGCGGTAGATGGTGTCGTCGAAGTTGCGCGCGCCCACAAAACCGCCGGTGTTGACGTCGATGGTGGTCATCGCCTCGGTCTGGTCAATGATGAGGTAGCCGCCGGACTTGAGGTCCACCCGCCGTCCCAGCGCGCGCTCGATTTCTTCGTCCACGTTGGCGGTTTCAAACACTGGACGTTCGCCGCGATAGAGCTGCAGGCGGCTGCTCACGCGCGGCATGTACTCGGCGGCAAAAATCTGCAGCAGTTCGAAGTTTTCGCGCGAGTCGATCTGCACGCTGCGGGTGGCGTCGGTCACCAGATCGCGCAGCACGCGTTGCGCCAGGCTGAGTTCCTGGTAGATGAGCGCGCTGGGGCTGGTGACGTGGGCGCGCTGCTGGATGGCGCGCCAGGTCTTGCGCAGGTAGGCGATGTCTTCGGCCAGTTCGTCGTCACTGGCGTCTTCGGCATTGGTGCGCACGATGAAGCCTTGCGAGCCTTCGGCATCGGTGGCGAGCAGGGCGCCCATGCGCTCGCGCAGCGCCGCGCGCACTTCGACGCCATCGATCTTCTGCGAAATGCCGATGTGGTCGTCCTGTGGCAGATGCACCAGCATGCGCCCGGCCAGGCTGATCTGCGTGGTGAGCCGTGCGCCCTTGGTGCTGATCGGATCCTTGAGCACTTGCACCATCAAGGTCTGGCCTTCGTAGATCAGCTTTTCGATGGGCTGCACGGGCGGTGCAACGGGAGCGTCGGTGGTTGCGTCAGTGGGCACGGGGATGGACTGGCGCTGCCACAGATCGGCGACGTGCAGGAACGCGGTGCGCTCCAGCCCGACGTCGACGAAGGCGGACTGCATGCCCGGCAGCACGCGCACCACCTTGCCCAGGTAGACATTGCCCACCAGCCCGCGCTCAAGACAGCGCTCGACGTGCAGTTCCTGCACCGCGGCGTGGGCGACGAGGGCCACGCGGGTTTCCTGCGGGGTGATGTTGATGAGAATGTCTTCAGGCGTTGGATTCATGAGCGCGATGTCTCGTGTTGTGATGGGGTGTGCGGGCCGCGTTGCCAGCCTGCGGCGCGCAGCAGCCGCAGGGTCTCATACAGTGGCAGGCCGATGATGCCACTGGCACTGCCGCTGATGTGTTCAATGAAGGCCGCCGCGCGCCCCTGAATGGCGTAGGCCCCGGCCTTGCCGAAGGGTTCGCCGCTGGCGATGTAGTCGGCTATGTCTTGCGCGCTCAGGCTGGCAAAGCGCACCTGCGAGATCTGCAGTGCGGCGTGCTGCACATCGCCGCGCCGCAGGCAGACGGCGGTGAGCACCTCGTGTGTCTGCCCGGAAAGGGTGGAGAGAATGCGCGCGGCGTCGGCGGCGTCTTCCGGCTTGCCGAGAATCTGGCCGTGCAGCGCCACGGTGGTGTCGGCGCAGAGCAGCAGGGCGGTGTCCGGCGCCACGCCGGGATGCACGCGCTGGAGTCGCTGCTGCGCCGCCTCGAGCTTGAGCCGGGTGACGCGCTGCACATAGTCCACTGGCTGCTCGCCGTGCAGCACCACTTCGAGTGCTTCACCGTCCTCGTCTGGCAGCGGGGCCAGCAACTGAAGTTCCACACCGACCTGCCGCAGCAAATCCAGCCGACGCGGGCTGGCCGAGGCAAGAAAGACCGTTGCGGGAGTTGTGCTGGGTAGATGGATTTGCATGCGGGGCAGGGAGCCAGAAAGAGATGGCTATTGTCCCTGCAAATGCGCGCCACGATGGATTTGTCGAGCGCAGGGCCGCGGCTCCTAAAATCCCCCACCATGCACATTCATATTCTTGGCATTTGCGGCACCTTCATGGGCGGGCTGGCGGCGTTGGCGAAAGAGGCGGGGCACCGCGTCACCGGCTGCGACGCGCAGGTCTATCCGCCCATGAGCACCCAGCTCCAGCAGCTCGGCATCGAGCTGATCGAGGGCTATGGCGAAGATCAGCTCGCGCTCAAGCCCGACCTGTGGGTGATCGGTAACGTAGTGTCGCGCGGCAACGCGCTGATGGAGGCCATTCTCGACGCCGGGGCGCCCTATGTCAGCGGACCGCAATGGCTGGCCGAGCATGTACTGCGCGGGCGCTGGACGCTGGCGGTCGCGGGCACCCACGGCAAGACGACCACCACCTCCATGCTTGCGCACATTCTCGACGTGGCGGGGCTGAACCCCGGTTTTCTCATCGGCGGCGTGCCGCTGGATTTCGGTACATCAGCGCGTTTGGGTGCAGGTGGAAGGCCCCATGCGCGAAAGCGTTCGCTGCTTCCCGAGGGAGCGCAATCTGCCGACGACGGCTTGTTCTTCGTCATCGAAGCCGACGAATACGACACCGCGTTTTTCGACAAGCGCTCCAAATTCGTTCACTACCGTCCTCGTACCGCCGTGCTCAACAATCTGGAGTACGACCACGCCGACATCTTCCCCGATCTGGCGGCCATCGAAACCCAGTTTCACCACCTCGTGCGCACCGTGCCGCGCAGCGGTCAGCTGGTGGTGAACGCCCGCTCGGATGCGCTGCAGCGGGTGCTGGGGCGCGGCTTCTGGAGCGAGGTTGCAGCGTTCGACGACGCGCAGCAGGGCTGGAGCGCAGAGGGCGGCGAGCAGCACTTCGAAGTGCTGCTGCGCGGCAAGCGCATGGGCGAAGTGAACTGGAGCCAGAGCGGCGCGCACAACCGCAGCAACGCGCTGGCCGCGATTGCCGCCGCGCAGCACGCCGGTGTGTTTGCCGACGAGGCCTGCGCCGCACTCTCCAGCTTCCAGGGCGTGAAGCGGCGCATGGAACTGCGCGGCACCGCGGACGGCGTGCAGGTGATCGATGATTTCGCGCACCACCCGACGGCCATTGCCACCACCATTGCCGGGCTGCGCCACCAGGTGCAGGCCGACCCCGCGGGGGCGTCGGCGCGCATCCTCGCCGTGTTCGAGCCGCGCTCCAACACCATGAAGCTCGGCGCCATGAAGGCATTGCTGCCGGGTGCGCTGGCCGGAGCCGACTTGAGCTTCGGCTATGCCGGCGGCCTGGGCTGGAATCTGGCCGAAGCCCTGCAGCCGCTGGGCGGCAAGGCGCAATCGTTCGACGACCTGGGTGCACTGGTGTCGGCAGTCGCTGCCGCCGCCCGACCGGGCGACCGCGTGCTGGTGATGAGCAACGGCGGCTTTGGCGGAGTGCA
Source organism: Thiomonas sp. (assembly GCA_049582025.1). GTDB lineage: Bacteria > Pseudomonadota > Gammaproteobacteria > Burkholderiales > Burkholderiaceae_C > Thiomonas. Next base: position 6,775 of record JBAUTC010000138.1, on the reverse strand, counting down.
TGCCAAGCTGCTGCAGGCGCTGGCCGCGCGCGTGTCCACTCCACAAACCTGAAAGCCATTCCATGTCCGGTAACACCCTCGGCCTGCTGTTTGCGGTCACCACGTTTGGAGAGTCCCACGGCCCGGCTATCGGCTGTGTCATCGACGGCTGCCCGCCGGGCATGGAGCTGAGCGAAGCCGACATCCAGCCCGATCTAGACCGTCGCCGTCCCGGCACGTCGCGCCACGTCACCCAGAGGCAGGAAGCCGATCAGGTGGAAATCCTGTCCGGCGTGTTCGAGGGCAAGACCACCGGCACGCCCATCGCCCTGCTGATCCGCAACACCGATCAGCGCAGCAAGGACTACGGCAACATTCTCAATACCTTCCGCCCCGGTCATGCCGACTACGCCTACTGGCGCAAGTACGGCCTGCGCGACCCGCGCGGCGGCGGGCGTTCCTCGGCGCGGCTGACGGCGCCCATCGTGGCGGCGGGTGCCGTGGCGAAAAAATGGCTCGGCCAGCAGCACGGCGTGGCAGTGCGCGCCTGCATGACCCAGCTCGGCGAAGTGCCCATTCCATTCCAGAGCTGGGACATGGTGCACCAGAACCCGTTCTTCGCGCCGAATGCAGACATGGTGCCCGAGCTGGAGGCGTATATGGACGCGCTGCGCAAGTCGGGCGACTCGGTCGGCGCGCGCATCATGGTCAGCGCCAGCGGCGTGCCCGCGGGCTGGGGAGAGCCGCTGTACGACAAGCTCGACGCCGACATCGCCCACGCCCTCATGGGTCTGAACGCGGTGAAGGGCGTGGAGATTGGCGCGGGCTTCGCCAGCGTGGCGCAGAAGGGCACGCAGCATGGCGACGAACTGACGCCGCAGGGCTTCCGCGGCAACAACGCCGGCGGGGTGCTTGGCGGCATCAGCACGGGCCAGGACGTGGTGGCATCCATCGCCATCAAGCCGACGTCGAGCATCCGCCTGCCACGCCAGTCGGTGGACATGCAAAACGCACCGACCACGGTGGAGACGCATGGTCGGCACGATCCCTGCGTCGGCATTCGCGCCGCACCCATCGCCGAGGCCCTGGTGGCCATCATCCTCATCGACCACGCCCTGCGCCATCGTGGGCAATGCGGGGACGTGCAGTTCGATGTCCCGGCTGTTCCCGGAGCGGCGCCGCGTTGAGCCCGGCAACGAGGCCGTGCGCCTCGTGTGGATTGGCAAATCCATCCGCCAGGCTGATGGGCTGTGTGGACCGGACACGGTAGACCGGCAGCGCGGCGTACTCCAGAGAGGGGCCAGGGGCGCAGCCTCAGCGATATCGCAGGCAGCGAACAGCGCGACATGCCGCAGGAGGTGGCAAGCGCCTCCTTCGCCGCGTGCGGGGCTCAGTGTTGCTCCCTTCAATCCGGCTTGGGGCTGGAGGTTTCGGTTTGCTCGTCCAAGGCAGCTTTGCGTCGCAAGGCAATCAACGGCGCCACTTCGGGCGCGTGCAGTGCCGGTCTGCCGGTTTCGGGTGCGTGGAGCGGATCGACCTCACGCAGGCTGGCGAGACAGCGGCGGGTGAGATCCTGGTAGGTGCGTGTTCCCTCGCCTTTCCAGGCGATTTCCTCGTGCGACAGCTCCCGCCGGACCTTGGCCGGCAGACCGGCGACGAGGGTTCGCGGCGGAATCTGCATGCCGGCGGGAACGAAGGCGCAGGCTGCGACGATGGCCTGTTCGCCCACATCGGCGTCGTCCATCACCACGGCGTTCATCCCGACCATCGCGTCGCGTCGCACGATGCAACTGTGCAGGACCGCGCCGTGGCCGATATGACCGTCACGCTCGACCACGGTATCGTGGCCGGGAAAGCCATGCATCACGCAGCCGTCCTGCACATTGGCGCCTTCGTGGAGCACGATGCGCCCGAAGTCGCCGCGCAGGCTGGCGCACGGGCCGACATAGCAGCCGGGGCCGATGACCACGTCGCCGATCAGGACGGCGCTGGGATGAACGTAGGCCGTCGGATCGACGACTGGAATGACTCCGTCGATGGCGTAGCAAGGCATGGACTTCTCCTGGAGGGTCGGGTGAGGTTGGGGGAAGGGAAAAACCGGGCGGACGCATTGTCGCAGCGCAGTTCCACCCCATCGCAGAGCAAAGTACCAAAGCACGCGCTGCTGTGAGGGGGCTCATTCGGCCGACTTCAGCCAGAGCACTGGTACCGAGCATTTGCATGTGCGGGTTTTTACCGATGTTTGTTTGACTTGCATCAAAAGTTTTGTGACTCTACTATTGACCAACCGGTCGGTCAATGAATTTGGACCTCGCCGCATCCGGTGGAACCACTCGACTTCTCCGAATCCATTCTCTGGAAACGATTGCGATGCATCAAACACCCGTTTGCCCTCTGCGCGTCGAGCAACAGGGGCCGATTGCCAGACTGACTCTTGATCGTCCCGAGGCACTCAACAGCCTTGACGGCGACCTCGTGTCCCGGCTCTGCGATGCGCTCGACGATCTGGCTGGCAACGCGTCCGTGCGCTGCATCGTGCTGCAGGGAGCAGGGCGCGCATTTTGCGCCGGGCAGGATCTGAAGGATCCGGCTGTGATGCCCGAGGGCGGCGGCGTCGCCGATCTCGGTGACGTCGTTGCCCGCCGCTACAAGCCTTTGATGCTGCGCCTGCGCGGCATGCCCGTGCCGACCGTGGCGGCAGTCGGCGGTGTGGCCGCAGGGGCGGGCGCATCGTTGGCCTTGATGTGCGACTTTGTCATTGCCAGGCGCAGCGCGAGTTTCATCCAGGCGTTCTCGGCCATCGGACTCATCCCCGACAGTGGCGCTACCTGGCTGCTGCCGCGGCTGGTCGGCCGCTCGCGTGCGATCGGCCTGGCCATGCTCGGCGAAAGGCTTTCCGCAGAACGCGCCGAGGGCATGGGGCTGATCTGGAAATGTGTCGATGACGCTGCCCTCGATACCGAAGTGCTAGCACTCGCGGAGCGCCTGTGCAAGCTTCCGCTGCAAGCGCTGGCGACGACCCGGTCCCTGCTCGACGCCGGAATGGAATCTTCGCTGACAGAGGCGCTCGATGCCGAGGCGCAGGCGCAGCGCAAGCTCGGCTTTGCGCACGACTACGCCGAGGGTGTGGCCGCCTTTGTGCAAAAGCGCGCGCCCCTTTTCACTGACCGCTGACCCAGGGACACACAGCAATGCAGCCTGCACAGGAGAGCCTCTCGATGCCTGACCCCCGCAACCCGGATGTGGCCCCCCGCGCCAGCCAGCCTCAGGCGACCGCCGAGCGCGTGCGCGCGCACATGATCGCGGACGACCATGCGACGCGGGCCTTGGGCATCGACGTCGTTTCAATCGGGCCCGGCACCGCGCACGCCCGCATGGCGGTGCGGCAGGACATGCTCAACGGGTTTGCGATCTGCCACGGCGGGCTGATCACCACGCTGGCCGACACCGCGTTTGCCTATGCCTGCAATGCCTATGGTGAAGTGACCGTGGCATCCGGCCTCGGCATCGACTTCATCGCCCCGGCGCACCTCGGCGACGTGCTCGACGCGCAATGCACTGAGCAGACGATGAATGGCCGCACCGGGGTGTACGACGTGATCGTGAACAACCAGCGCGGCGAGCGTATTGCACTGTTTCGCGGTCGATCCCATCGCCTCAAAGGCAAGCAGGTGGTTGCACCGGCTGCCGCTCCGCGTTGAACCGACGACAACAAGGTGACCTCCATGCTGAACTCAACTCGAACCCAGCTCGACCCCATCGAATCCGCCAGCGTTGACGAAATCGCTGCCTTGCAACTCGAGCGTCTGCGCTGGAGCCTGCGGCACGCCTACGACAACGTGCCGCACTACCGCGCGGCGTTCGATGCCCGCGGCGTCCATCCCGACGATCTGCGCACCTTGAGCGACCTCGCCAAATTTCCATTCACGACCAAGGCTGACCTGCGCGATAACTATCCCTTCGGCATGTTCGCCGTGCCGCGGGAGCAGATCGTGCGGGTGCACGCCTCGTCGGGCACGACCGGCAAGCCCACCGTGGTCGGCTACACCCGGAGTGACATCGACAACTGGGCCAACCTGGTCGCACGGTCGATTCGTGCCGCCGGTGGCAAGCCGGGCGACATCGCGCATGTGGCCTACGGCTACGGCCTGTTCACCGGTGGCCTGGGCGCGCACTATGGCGCCGAGCGGCTGGGCTGCACCGTGGTGCCGATGTCCGGAGGGCAGACCGAGAAGCAGGTGCAGCTCATTCGCGATTTCAAACCCGACATCATCATGGTCACACCCAGCTATATGCAGGTGATCATCGAGGAGTTCGCAAGGCAGGGGCTTGATGCGCGCGACTGTTCCCTGCGCGTGGGCATATTCGGCGCCGAGCCGTGGACCGAGGCGATGCGGCACGAAATCGAGTCCAAGACCAGCCTCAAGGCAGTCGACATCTATGGCTTGAGCGAGGTGATGGGCCCGGGCGTGGCGTGCGAATGCGTCGAGACCCAGGACGGTCCGGTGATCTGGGAAGATCACTTCTACCCGGAGATCATCGACCCGGTCACCGGCGAGGTGCTGCCTGACGGGGTGGAGGGCGAACTCGTGTTCACCACCCTGACCAAGCAGGGGCTGCCGATCATCCGCTACCGCACCCGGGACCTGACTCGCCTGCTGCCACCAACCGCACGGGCGTTCCGGCGCATGGGCAAGATCGTCGGCCGCACCGACGACATGCTGATCGTGCGCGGGGTCAACCTCTTTCCAACGCAGATCGAGGAAATCGTGCTGCAGCACGACAAGCTCTCGGGCCAGTACCAGATCCACCTCAGCCGCGACGGCCATCTCGACAAGGTCGAGGTGCATTGCGAACTGCAACCGGAACTCGGTTACGTCGCCGATACCGAGCGCGACCAGATCGCCGGCTGGCTCACGCATCGCATCAAGACCCTGGTGGGCATCAACACCCTGGTCTGCGTGCTGCCGCCCGACTCGATCGAACGCACCCTGGTCGGCAAGGCCAGACGGGTGATCGATCACCGCTCCAAACATTGAGCGACGCCGCACTCGCCGCTGCTTTCAGTCAAGCCACCTGGGAGAAATTCCGCCATGTACACACAAGCGATGGACACGATGCCCAAAGGGGCAGACCAGCCTGCCGCGCCGCGTTCGGCCACCGAGCAGCAATTGCTCGAACGCTTCGACGCCCGCATCGACGATGGCGGCTTCATCGAAGCCAAGGACTGGATGCCAGAGCATTACCGCAAGACCCTGATCCGGCAGATCAGTCAGCACGCGCACTCCGAGATCGTCGGCATGCTGCCCGAGGGCAACTGGATCAGCCGTGCGCCCACGCTCAAGCGCAAAGCCATCCTGCTGGCCAAGGTGCAGGACGAGGGCGGCCATGGCCTGTACCTCTACGCCGCAGCCGAAACGCTGGGCATTTCGCGCGACGAGATGATCGCCGCGCTGCACAGCGGCAAGGCGAAATACAGCTCGATTTTCAACTACCCGACCCTGACCTGGGCGGATGTGGGCGTGATCGGCTGGCTTGTCGACGGCGCGGCCATCATGAACCAGGTTCCGCTGTGCCGCTGCTCCTACGCACCCTATGCGCGGGCGATGATCCGCGTCTGCCGCGAGGAAAGCTTCCACCAGCGCCAGGGTTTCGATGCCCTTCTGACGATGATGCGGGACGGCACGCCGGAGCAGCGCGCGATGGTGCAGGACGCGGTCAGCCGCTGGTGGTGGCCGAGCCTGATGATGTTCGGCCCGCCAGACGATGCCAGCACCCATAGCGCGCAAAGCATGCGCTGGGGCATCAAACGCATGTCCAACGACGATCTTCGCCAGAAGTTTGTCGACGCCACCGTGCCGCAAGCCAAGGTGCTCGGCGTGACCCTGCCCGACGCGGAGTTGCGCTGGAACGAAGAACGCCAGCACCACGATTTCGGCCCGATCGACTGGGACGAGTTCTGGCGCGTGGTCGGCGGCAACGGCCCCTGCAATCGCGAACGGCTCGCCGCGCGGGTGCAGGCCTGGGAAGAGGGCGCATGGGTGCGCGAGGCTGCGCTGGCCCACGCCGAAAAGCGGCACGAGCGCGATCAGCGGCGCGCGGCCTGAACCATGAGAAACGGAGTCGAACCATGAGCAATGTCAACAAGACCCCGGCGCAGACCGCGCCAGCCACCACCTCCGCGTCGACCCCGGCCGCGGCTGAATGGCCGCTGTGGGAAGTGTTCGTGCGCAGCAAGGCGGGCCTGGACCACAAGCACAGCGGCAGCCTGCACGCACCGGACGCCAAGCTCGCGCTCGAGATGGCGCGTGACGTCTACACCCGCCGGCAGGAAGGCGTGAGCATCTGGGTGGTGCCGTCCGACCAGATCGTCGCCAGCGACCCCGGTGACAAGGACATGTACTTCGATCCGATGGAAGACAAGATCTACCGCCACCCGACCTTCTACAAACTGCCCGATGAAGTCGGCCACATGTGAGGCGCCCACCATGCAAAACGCTTCCGTCATCGTGAACACGGTCCCTGAGGTGCAGTACCTGCTGCGTCTGGGCGATACCTGCCTGATCCATGCCCAGCGGCTGTCCGAGTGGTGCGGTCACGCGCCGGTTCTCGAAGAAGACATCGCGCTGGCCAATATCTCCCTCGACCTCATCGGCCAGGCGCGCGGCGTGTTCACCCGCGTCGGCGAGATCGATGGCAAGGGGCTCGACGAAGATCAACTTGCCTTCCTGCGCGACGAGCGCCACTACCGCAACCCGACCCTGGTCGAACTGCCGCGTGGAGACTTTGCCGTGAC
>JBAUTC010000137.1:0-12281 GCA_049582025.1 Thiomonas sp. | reverse complement strand
GGTAAAAGCGACAACGGCCCGAACTGGGCCGTTTGTCTAAGCTATTGATTTCGCCAGAATTTGCCGGTCGGTGGCGCATTCTGGATATTGATCTGGTGCCGGGAGCGGGACTCGAACCCGCACGCTTTTAAGGGCGCTGGATTTTGAATCCAGTGCGTCTACCGATTCCGCCATCCCGGCCGGGATGTTTTTCGCTTCACGGAAAGCAAAACGGGGAATCGAAATCCCCCGTAAACGCCTTCAACAATTTTTGGTGCCCAGAAGAGGACTCGAACCTCCACGCCTCGCAGCGCTAGTACCTGAAACTAGTGCGTCTACCAATTCCGCCATCTGGGCAACGAAGCTGCGCATCTTACCATAACAAATCGGTCTGTAAAGGTTCGGTGGTGCGTGTGGGTGGATCAGGGGCAGCGGTGATAATGCAAGCAGGAATAACACCGAGCTTTATCTCCATGCGGCGCTTGAGCCGCGACAATGCAGCAGTTTGCAGCTAGACAAAGGATCTTCCGTGATTGTTGAAGGTATCGTGCGCGGTCATCGCGATGGCCATGGATTTGTCACGCCCGATGACGGTGGGCCGGATGTGTATCTTCCGCCTCAGCAAATGCGCACCGTGCTGCATTTGGACAAGGTGCGCGTGCGGGTTGGCAAGCCCGATCGGCGTGGGCGGACCGAAGGACAGGTGATCGCCATTCTGGAGAGGAGCACGCGCCCCATCATCGGCAGGCTCTTGCAGGAAGGCGGTGCCTGGCTACTAGCGCCCGAGGATCGGCGTTATGTGCAGGACATCCTGATTTCGCCCGATGCCATTGGCAAGGCGCGCGTTGGTCAGGTCGTCAGCGCAGAGATTACCCAGCCACCGCTACCGAATGTGCAGCCCGTTGGCAGGGTGCTGGAAGTGTTGGGGGAACTCGATGATCCGGGTATGGAGATCGAGATTGCGGTGCGCAAGTATGGCGTGCCGCATCTGTTTTCTCCCGGCGCAACGCGGGAAAGCGTGGCTTTGCCGGACGTCGTGCGCGACACGGATTCTGCAGGGCGCATCGATCTGCGGGATGTGGCGCTGGTGACCATCGACGGCGAAGATGCGCGCGACTTTGACGACGCGGTGTATTGCGAGCCGGCGAAGGTGGGTCGCGTCAAGGGCTGGCGGTTGCTCGTGGCGATTGCTGACGTGTCGCACTATGTGCGTGAAGGCACCGAACTCGACGCGGATGCGCTGGAGCGGGCGACCTCGGTGTATTTTCCGCGCCGCGTCATTCCCATGCTGCCGGAGAAGTTGAGTAATGGCCTGTGCTCGCTGAACCCGCAGGTGGACCGGCTGTGCATGGTGTGCGACGTGTTGATTACCGCGCAAGGTGAACTCAAGGCGTATCAATTCTACCCGGCGGTGATGCGCTCGCAGGCGCGGTTGACCTATACCGAGGTGGCCGACATCTTGTCGAATACAGCGGGCAAACTGGCGCGTGAGCGCGCGCCCCTGGTGCCGCATCTGCTCAATCTGCATGCCGTGTTTCACGCTCTGCTGCAGTCGCGCCAAGTGCGCGGCGCGCTCGATCTCGACATTCCTGAAACGCAGATCGTGGTGAATGCTGCGGGCAAGATCGAAGCCATCGTGCCGCGTCACCGCAATGACGCGCATCGCGTGATCGAGGAATGCATGCTGGCGGCCAATGTCTGTGCGGCAGACTTTCTGGAGCGCAACAAGCAACTTGCGCTCTATCGGGTGCATGAAGGCCCCACGCCGGAAAAACTGGAAACCCTGCGCACGCTCTTGCGCAATCTGGGCCTCACGCTGGGCAGCAAGGGCGCGCCCGAGCCTGCGGATTACCAGGCGCTGGCGAAGTCCATCGAAGACCGGCCCGATGCCTTGCAGATTCAGACCTTGCTGCTGCGATCGATGCAGCAGGCAATCTACACACCCCACAACAGCGGGCACTTCGGCTTGGCCTATCCAGCCTATACGCACTTCACCAGCCCGATCCGACGTTACCCCGATCTGCTGACGCATCGCGGCATCAAGGCCATTTTGCAGGGCAAGCATTACGCGCCAAAATTCAGCGAACGAATCGATTTGAACCGAGGCGAGCAGAACGCCCGCCGCTCACCGCAGCGCAATACAGCGAGCGTGGCGCCAGCGGCTCCGGTGTCCAAGCAGCAGGCCAAGGACATGCCGATCTGGGAATCCGCAGGCCTTCATTGCTCGTCCAACGAGCGCCGCGCAGACGAAGCCAGCCGCGATGTGGAGAGCTGGCTGAAGTGCTGGTATATGCGTGACAAGCTCGGTGAGGAATACGCGGGCACCATCACCGCCGTCACCAGCTTCGGCTTGTTCGTGCAGCTTGACGCGTTGTTTGTGGAAGGGCTGGTGCATGTGTCGGAAATCGGCGCTGACTATTTCCGCTACGACGAAGCGCGTGGCGAACTGCGCGGTGAGCGTACCGGGATCCGGTATGCCTTGGGCGGGCGGTTGCTGGTGCAGGTCAGCCGCGTGGATCTCGACGGGCGCAAGATCGACTTCCGCATGGTGCGCGAGGGCGCGAAATCTAGCCCTTCGAACAAGCCTTTGCCGACTTCCGGAGAGATCAAGGGGCTCGACGAAGATGTGTTCACCCTGAACCCTCAGACGTCGACCGGTGTGCGCAAATCGAGAGTATCGGCGAGCGGCGCTGCAAACGCCGTCGGCAAGGGCCAGCGCCGCGCAGTGTCTGCACCGGCCAAGCCCGCAGTCGTAGAGGGTGCAAAAGGCAAAGCAGCGAAAGGCAGAACGTCGACAAGTCGCAAAGCCGACAAGCCAACCAGCCCGCGCAAACGGACCCGGTGAGGCGGCTCGGTGCCAACCCACTCAAACGGTGGGCGGGGGCGCGGCCGTGGTTTTCACGGCAGGTCGTTTGCGCTGTCGCGGCTTGAGTCGGCCGTGCTCGGAGAGCCGCATCCAGCCGCGCAACGCGATCATGCTGGCAAGCACCATGGGCATCGATCCGGGGATCCACAAGATCAGTCCGCCCAAATGCTGGTCGGTAAGCGGCTCCAGGTTCAATGCGCGCCCGCAGATTTCATAGATGGGGTAATAGTCCGTCATGCTGAGTGCGAGAATGGCGCCCCACAGCATGGTCGGAAGCATGGCCAGAAGCGGCAGGAAAACGCGCTTTCCCGGAGAGAGGTGCGCCGGCGGGTTGGGCCGGGTATCGAGTACCAGCCACCAGAACAGCAGACCGTCGAGCGCCATGCTCCAGTTCATCAATCTGTAGGTCGGCGCGTTGAGCATGACGAACGGATGGAATGACGGGATGAGCCAGAGCAGCGCCATGCCGCCAAACAGCAACGCGGTGAAGAGCGGATTGAACAACACCAGTTTGGCCCCGCGCGCGACGGCGCTGCGATTGATGGGGCGCAACCAGCGCAAGCGCCACGCCTGGGGTACACCGGCACGCAGGGGCGTGAGCGGGTAGCTCCACATGATGAGCAAGGGTGCGAAATCATGCAGCGAAAGCTGCTGCATGATGTGAACGAAGAACTGGTGCTCTGCGTAATAGTCCCAGCGCGTCTGGAAAGCCTGCCACATCAGCACCCAGCCCAGCCAGAACCTGACCTGACGGGAAACCGAGGGGCGCCGTCTGCGGCATCCGCGCACATACACGACCGCAGCCAGCGCGAGCAGGGCAAGGGCGGTCGGGGACAGCTCCCAGGGAATGAACCAGTTCAGCAGGAAATCCATGCGTGGGGATGGCGAGAGAAACAGGCGACGATGACGAAGGCAGGACTTTAGCGCGCGTGGCCCCGGGCCCAGACCAGGGGACACAAGGCATGAAAAACCCGGCGGAACGCCGGGTTGGAAATTGACCGGAAGGAATCCTCAGTTCAAGGTACGCAGCACGTCGCGAATTGTGGTCATGATCTGGTCGATCTGGCCGCGTTCGATGATGAGCGGTGGCGACAGAGCGATGGTGTCCCCCGTGTATCGCACCAGCACGCCGCGGGTATAACAACCGACGAACGCCTCGTAGGCGCGCTTGCCCACTGCGCCCGGGCGCGATTCCAGCTCAATGCCGCCGATCAGGCCGATATTGCGGATGTCCTTGATATGTCGGGCATCGCGCAGGGCGTGCAGCGCCTCCTGCCAATAGTGCCCGATACCTTCGTCGTGGACGCGGGTGAGCAATTTGTCGCGTTTGTAGATCTGCTGTGTCGCAACGGCCGCTGCCATCGCCAGGGGATGGCCCGAATACGTATAGCCGTGGAAAAACTCCACCGCGCCATCGGGCGAACCGTTGACGACGGTGTCGTAGATGCCGTTGCGCACGAATACTGCACCCAGCGGGACGGCAGCATTGTTCACCGCTTTGGCCGTGGTGATGATGTCGGGTGTGACCTTGAAATATTGTGCAGCGAACGGCGTGCCCAGGCGGCCATACGCGGTGATCACTTCATCGAAAATCAGCAGGATGCCGTATTTGTCGCAGATGGAGCGCAGGCGTTCCAGGTAGCCCTTGGGCGGCACGAGAACGCCCGTTGATCCGGCGACCGGTTCGACGATGACCGCTGCAATATTGCTGGCGTCATGCAGTGCGACGATGCGCTCCAGATCATCGGCGAGATGTGCACCCCATTCGGGCTCGCCGCGCGAAAACGCCTGATGTTCGGGCGCATAGGTGTGCGGGAGGTGGTCGACATTTGGTAATAAAGAGCCGTGGAATACTTTGCGATTTGCGACCATGCCGCCTACAGAAATGCCGCCGAATCCCACGCCGTGATAGCCGCGCTCGCGGCCAATGAACAGGGTGCGCGTGCCGTCCCCGCGGGCGCGGTGGTAGGCGAGGGCGATTTTCAGCGCCGAGTCCACGGACTCAGAACCGGAATTGGTGAAGAACACCTTCTTCAAATCGGCGGGTGCGATGTCTGCCAGCAGGTTGGCGGCCTCGAATTGCACCGGATGCCCCATCTGGAATGGCGGTGCATAGTCCATCTCCTGCGCTTGGCGTGCAATCGCCGTGCTGATTTCGGGACGACCATGTCCGGCGTTGACGCACCAGAGTCCCGCTGTGCCATCAAGGATCTGGCGGTCATCGTGTGTGCGGTAATACATGCCCTGCGCACTGACCAGCAGGCGCGGAGCTGCCTTGAATTGCCGGTTGGCGGTGAAGGGCATCCAGAGCTGATCCATCGAGGGCAACTCGGTCATTGCGCCAGAACGCTGAAGTTCGGCTTGATCCATGAAAACTCTCCTGTGAGCGGGTTTGTGCGTGAGGCCTAGGGTGTTGGGTCTTACGGAACTCTCAAATATAGCGAACCGCGCTGATTGCGGCCGATGCAAGCCGAGAAAAGAAAAGGCCCCGCTCTGCGGGGCCTTTTCGATGAAGCTGTTTGCTTACTTGGTGACCATGTGGGTGCCAACGACTTCAACCACGGTACGGCGGTTGGGGGACTGGCATTCGACACGGCTCTTGAACGAACCCTTGCAGCTCTTCGGATCGACACGGAAGTCGGTCTTGCCCTTGCCTTCGACATACACCTTGTCAGCAGGAATGCCTTGGCTCACCAGATAGGCCTTGACGGCTTCAGCACGGCGGACCGAGAGTTTCTGGTTATAGGCGACGCCACCGAAGCTGTCGGTGTAACCGGTAGAGACCACGACTTCCAGATTGATCGGCTTGATTTTCTGAACCAGATCATCGAGCTTCTCTTTGCCGGCTGGCAGCAGAACAGCCTTGTCGAACTGGAAGAAGGCGTCTGCAGAATAGGTGATCTTCTCGCTGACGGGCACGGGTGCAGGTACGGGGGCCGGAGCCGGTGCGGCTGCTGGCTCAGCAACGGGAGCGGGGGCAGGGGCGGGCTCAACCTTGGCAACGACCGGCAGGCCGCAAGCCTCGCTGGACGCGGTAGCAGGCGTCCAGACGCTGTCTTGCCAGCACAGTTTGCTGTCGCCATTCATCCAGGTCAGGTTGTAGGGGTCCTGCCAGTTGTTGATGCTGCGTGTGTCTTGAGCGTGCGCAACAGTCAGGGACGACGTTGCGATGACCGCTGCAGCGAATAGTTTTGCGATATTTTTGGTGGGCATCATGTTATTTCCTCTCGGTCATTGATCGTTCATCGCAGTCAAAACTGCGTGGGCTCATGATATGGGGCGAGATGATCAAGACGGAGGCCTTCGTCACTCTTTTTGAATCGCTCGCCGTACTACGGACAACTACTAATAAACCAGTGCTCATTGTGCCACATTGACTATGACGATCAATTGGTCACGACAAGGCTTTACGGTCTGCAGTTGCTGCCATGCTTGTGCGTTGCAAATTGGCAACACATGGGCTGAATACTCATCAATTTGCCCGCGTTGGGCCTTGGCTGGACGGATGCCTGGCCCGGAAATCCGGGCTGCTAAGATCATCTGCTTGACTTGGCGCGTGTTCCAAACCGAAATCGCGCCAAGCGTTGTTGGCGCAACCATCTTGCTGTCCGACGTTTGAACAACCGCTGCATAGCATTCACTCATGTCCGTTTTCGCCAAAGAAACACTCCCGATCAGCCTTGAGTCGGAGATGCGCCGTTCCTACTTGGATTACGCCATGAGCGTGATCGTGGGGCGCGCGCTGCCCGATGTGCGCGACGGTCTCAAACCGGTGCACCGGCGCGTGCTTTATGCCATGCATGAGTTGAGCAATGCGTGGAATCGTCCGTACAAAAAGTCGGCGCGTATCGTCGGTGACGTTATCGGTAAATATCACCCTCACGGTGATCAGTCGGTGTACGACACCATCGTGCGCATGGCGCAGAATTTCTCACTGCGCTACATGCTCGTGGATGGGCAAGGTAACTTTGGTTCGGTGGATGGCGACAACGCTGCGGCCATGCGGTACACCGAAATTCGCTTGTCGAAAATCGCGCATGAAATGCTGGCGGACATCGACAAGGAGACGGTCGATTTCGGTCCGAACTATGACGGCTCGGAGCAGGAGCCTCTGTTGCTGCCCGCGCGGTTGCCGAATCTGCTGATCAACGGATCCTCAGGCATTGCGGTGGGCATGGCGACCAACATCCCGCCGCACAACCTGGGCGAGGTGCTCGACGCCTGCCTGCATCTGCTGCGCAATCCGGACGCATCGATCGAAGAGCTGATGGAGCGCGTGCCGGCGCCGGATTTCCCCACGGCCGGCATCATTTACGGTACTTCTGGCGTGCGCGACGCCTACCGCACCGGGCGCGGCCGCGTCGTGATGCGCGCGCGCTGCCATTTCGAGGATCTGGAAAAGGGCCAGCGCCAAGCCATCATCGTCGATGAGCTGCCATACCAGGTCAACAAGCGCACCCTGCTGGAGCGCATTGCCGAACTGGTACAAGAGAAGAAAATCGAAGGCATCAGCCATATTCAGGACGAGTCGGATAAATCCGGCATGCGCGTCGTGATCGAGCTCAAGCGTGGTGAAGTGCCTGAAGTGGTGCTCAACAATCTGTACAAGCAGACGCAGTTGCAGGACACCTTCGGTGTCAACATGGTGGCGTTGATGGACGGTCAACCGCGGCTGCTCAATCTGAAGCAGATGATCGCGGCCTTCCTGTCGCACCGCCGCGAAATCATCACCCGCCGCACCGTGTTCGATCTGCGCAAGGCGCGCGAGCGCGGACATGTGCTCGAAGGCCTGGCAGTGGCGCTGGCCAACGTCGATCGCATGATCGAACTCATCAAGGCCGCGCCGACGCCGCCCGTCGCGAAGGAGCGTCTGCTGGCAGAAGTCTGGGAACCCGGCGAAGCGCGGGCCATGCTCGCACGGGTGGAGGGCGATATCACCCAGTTCCAACCGGACGATCTCGATCCGCGCTACGGCCTCAAGCCAGATGGCTATTACCTGAGCGAGACGCAGGCGCAGGAAATCCTGCAGATGCGCCTGCAGCGCCTCACCGGGCTGGAGCAGGACAAAATCGTTGGCGAATACAAGGACGTCATGGCGCAGATCGCCGATCTGCTCGACATCCTCGCCAAACCCGAGCGCATGACCGAGATCATCACGACCGAGATGAGCACTCTGCGTGCGGAATTTGGCGATGCGCGGCGTTCGCACATCGAGATCAACGCCTATGACATCGACGTCGAAGACCTGATCACGCCGCAAGACCTCGTGGTCACCATTTCGCATTCGGGTTACGTCAAGAGCCAGCCGCTGGTCGAGTATCGCGCGCAGCGTCGTGGCGGTCGCGGCAAGCTGGCCACCGGCACCAAGGAAGATGATTGGATCGAGCAACTCTTCGTCGCCAATACGCATGACATGTTGCTGTGCTTTTCCAACCGCGGCCGCGTGTACTGGATGAAGGTCTATGAATCGCCGATGGGCGGGCGCGGTTCGCGCGGCAAGCCCATGGTCAATCTGTTCCCGCTGCAGGCGAACGAAAAGATCACCACGGTGTTGCCGGTCAAGGCCTTCGACGAGGAGCACTACGTCTTCATGGCAACCGCGCGCGGCACGGTGAAAAAGACCCCGCTCACCGCCTTTGCCAATCGCCGCACCGCCGGCATCATCGCCGTTGGACTGGACGATGACGATTACCTCATCGGCGCAGCCATCACCGACGGTCAGCATGACGTGATGCTGTTCTCCGATGCAGGCAAGGCCGTGCGCTTTGATGAAGCCGATGTGCGACCGATGGGCCGCGAAGCCCGCGGCGTGCGCGGCATGCAGCTCGAGGCCGAGCAAACCGTCATTGCCCTGCTGGTGGCCGAAGACGAAACGCAGAGTGTGCTGACCGCCACTGAAAACGGCTATGGCAAGCGCACGTCCATCACCGAATACACCCGACATGGCCGTGGCACCAAGGGGATGATCGCCATTCAGACCTCCGAGCGCAATGGCAAGGTGGTGGCAGCCTGCCTGGTGCGGGCCAGCGACGAAATCATGCTCATCACCGATACCGGGGTCCTGGTGCGCACCCGCGTGGAGGAAATTCGTGAAATGGGGCGTGCAACGCAGGGCGTGACACTCATCGCACTCGATGACAAGGCGGAACTCATTCAGGTGCAGCCGGTGATCGAAGCGGAGGAAGGCGCGGAGGATGCAGATGCCAACGTGGATCCTGATGGCCCTGCAGAGCAGTGATGCCCGATGACGATGCCGCGTCCTTTCAACTTTTCTGCGGGTCCAGCCGCCATTCCTGAAGAAGTCTTGCAGCAGGCTGCTGCGGACATGCTTGACTGGCATGGCAGCGGCATGAGCGTGATGGAAATGAGCCATCGTGGCCCGCAGTTCGAGTCCATTATTGGTCAGGCCGAAGCCGATTTGCGCGAATTGCTGCAGATACCGGACGACTACGCGGTGCTGTTCATGCAGGGCGGGGCGATTGCCGAAAACGCCATCATTCCGCTCAATCTCTCGCGCGGCGCCAAGGCCGACTATGTGGTGACTGGAAGTTGGTCCCAGAAGAGCCAGAAGGAGGCGCGCAAGTATTGCGATGTCCACCTGAGCGCCAGTGCCGATGCGGAGCAAGGCTACGGCAGCATTCCCGACAATGCCGCCTGGAACATCCGCCCCGACACGCAATACCTGCACGTCTGTACCAACGAAACCATTGACGGGGTCGAGTTCCACTTCGTGCCCGACAGCCGCGGCGTGCCGCTGGTGGCCGACATGTCCTCGCATCTGCTGTCTCGGCGGGTTGACGTGGCGCGTTACGCCTGCATCTATGGCGGTGCGCAAAAGAACATCGGCCCGGCCGGTTTGACCCTGGTGATCGTGCGCCGCGACATGCTGGGGCATGCCATGCCGCATTGCCCGAGCGCCTTTGATTACGCCTTGGTGGCGGCCAACCACTCCATGTTCAACACCCCGCCGACCTATGCGATCTATATCGCCGGTCTGGTGCTGCAATGGATCAAGCGCCAGCGCTTCAACGGTCTCGAAGGGCTGGACGCAGTGGAGGCACGCAACATCGCCAAGGCCCGTCTGCTCTACGACGCACTGGACGCCTCGCAGCTTTATGAAACGCGGGTTGCGCATGCTTGCCGCTCGCGGATGAACGTGCCGTTTCACCTGCGCGACACCGCGCTGAATACAGCGTTTTTGCAAGGCGCCGAAGCTGCCAGTCTGTTGCAGCTCAAGGGGCACAAATCGGTGGGCGGCATGCGCGCCTCGATTTACAACGCCATGCCGACCGAAGGCGTGCAGGCGTTGGTGAACTATCTGCAAGACTTTGAAAAACGTCACGGCTGACTCCCGATGAGCCAAGATTCCCAAGATGACCTGAGTCCATGGCGCGACCAGATCGACGCCATCGACAAGCAGATTCTGGCCCTGCTGAACCAGCGCGCCGAAGCCGCGCAACAGATCGGGCATATCAAGCAGCGTTTGAACATGCCCGTGTTCCGCCCGGAGCGTGAACGGCAGGTGATCGACAAATTGCATCAACTCAACAACGGCCCCCTGCGCAATGCAGGCGTGGGCGCAATCTGGCGCGAGATCATGTCGGCCTGCCGTGCGCTGGAAGCGCCGCAGCGCGTGGCGTTTCTCGGACCCGCGGGGACGTTCAGCGAGCAGGCGGCGCGGCGGTTTTTCGGTGCCAGTGCGCAAGGCTTTCCCTGCGCGACCATCGATGATGTGTTTCGCAGTTATTTGAGCGGAGAAAGTGAGTTCGCCATCGTCCCGGTGGAGAACAGCACCGAGGGTGCCGTGGCGCGCAGCATGGACCTGCTGCTGGCGCATCCGGTCCACCTGTGCGGCGAGGTCAGCCTGCCGGTGCATCACTTCCTGATGCGGCAGGTGCCAGATCTTCAAGGCATTCAGACGGTTGCCGCGCATCCGCAAGCCTTGGCGCAATGCGCGGGGTGGTTGCGCGCACATTTGCCGAATGTTGAAATCCGTCCCGTATCGAGCAATGCGGAAGGCGCCCGGTTGGCCTCGGAAGACGCCGGCATCGCCGGCATTGCCGCCGAGGCGACCGCTGTGCTCTATGGCCTGCACATCGCAGCGCGCGCCATTCAGGACGAGGCGCAGAATACGACGCGTTTCGTTGTGCTTGGCGCGGCCCAGCCCGAGCCAACGGGCGACGATCGCACCAGTCTCATCCTGTCCGTGCCCAACCGAGCGGGGGCGGTTTACGATCTGCTCAAGCCCCTTGCTGCGCACGGAGTGAGCATGAGCCGGTTCGAGTCGCGGCCAGCGAAATCTGGGGACTGGGAATACGCTTTTTACATTGACGTCGAAGGCCATCAGGACGAACCCAAGGTGACCGCCGCATTGCGCGAACTGCAATCGGTCTGCGCCATGTATAAATGCCTCGGTTCTTATCCCATCGACAAAAATCCCCGCGACAGCTGATCTCATTCAGCATGCACCCGAAAGTCTGATCATGTCAGAGAACAACGCCGCACAAGCCCACTGGGGCGCCGACTATGTCCAGGCCATCTCGCCGTATATCGGTGGCAAGCCTATTGCCGAGGTTGCGCGCCAATTCGGCCTGCAGCCTGAACGCATCGTCAAACTGGCCTCGAATGAGAATCCGCTGGGCATGTCCCCCAAGGCGCGTGATGCCGTGACGGCGGCAATGAGCGATAGCACCCGCTACCCAGACAACGACGGCTACGCTCTCAAACAGGCGCTGGCGCAGAAACTGGGCGTGCCCGCGGCCTGGATCACCCTCGGGCATGGATCGAGTGACCTGCTCGAGATGGCTGCGCGCGCGCTGTTGACCGACGCCGATGCGGGGATGTATTCGCGTTACAGCTTCATCGTCTACACCCAGGCAGTGCAGGGAGTGGGTGCAACGCATCAGGTGGTGCCCGATCGCGATTTCGGCCACGATCTGCCGGCCATGCTGGCGGCCATCACCCCGCAGACCAAGCTGATTTTTGTCGCCAACCCGAATAACCCGACGGGAACTTTCCTGCGTGCTGGAGAGTTGCACGATTTCCTGCGGCAAGTGCCGGCGCACATCGCGGTGGTGCTCGACGAAGCCTATGTGGAGTACATCGAACCCGGGCTACGCTACAACAGCATGGACTGGGTGCGCGAGTTTCCCAATCTCATTGCCTCTCGCACCTTCTCGAAGGCCTATGGTCTTGCGGGTCTGCGTGTGGGCTATGGCGTGTCGCAGCCGCCACTCACCGATGTCCTCAACCGCGTACGCTCGGCTTTCAATACCAGCACGCTCGGGCAGGCAGCGGCACTCGCGGCCCTGGACGATCAGGATTTCATCGACCAAGCCTACGCCGTCAATCGCGCCGGACATGCACAACTCGCTGCCGCATTCGATGCACTGCCTCTGCGCTACATCCCGTCGCAGGGCAATTTCATTCTGGTGAA
>JBAUTC010000136.1:0-3225 GCA_049582025.1 Thiomonas sp. | reverse complement strand
TGGCTGGCATCCACCACCAGCAGCGCCCCCTCACAGGCGGACAGCGAACGGCTGACTTCGTAGCTGAAGTCGACGTGGCCCGGGGTATCAATCAGGTTGAGGTTGTAGGTCTTGCCGTCACGCGCGGTGTATTGCAGGGAGGCAGTCTGTGCCTTGATGGTGATGCCGCGCTCGCGCTCGATATCCATCGAATCGAGCACCTGCGCCTCCATCTCGCGGTCGGACAAACCGCCACAACGATGGATGATGCGATCGGCCAGGGTGGATTTGCCATGGTCGATGTGGGCGATGATGGAAAAATTGCGAATGTGATTCATGCAAAGGGCCGCGGAGCGACCGGCTCAAGCCCCGCGGAAGCACCCTGCGGGAATGACGCGAAACTATGGATTGATCAAGAAAAAAGGCGCGACAAGCGTGACGCGCCTTCCAACAAATCGATTTTGGCAACTGCTGATGCTTGTTGGGCTGTCATTCTAACCCGGCACCCGGGCCCGGCAGAACGCTGCGGACGCCCCGAGTTTTCTTGCCGCACCAGGGTAACGGGTTGGAATCGGCCCGCCACTGTGGGCTCTGAGAAATCTCAATTCTGCGGGCGTAGCAAAACGTAAAGTCCGGCATCTCCGCGGCGCACCAGCACGGCCACCTGCTTGCCCACGGGCAACTGGGCGCTCACGGCGTTGAACTGCAAGGCGCTGCCGATGGCGACATTGCCGAGAGCGAGGATGACATCGCCCAATCGCAGACCGTCACGCGCGGCACCATTGCGCACCGCCTCGACCAGCACCCCGCTGTTAACGCCAAGCTGGCGTTTTTGTGCCTCGTTGAGATCGATCACCTTCACGCCCAGCGCATTCGCCTTGCTCACGGCTTCGGGCTTCTGCTCCTCGGTCGGCTTGGCACCGGGCTTTTTGTCCATCACCCATTCACCCACCTTGACGTTGAGGGTGACGGTCTTGCCCATGCGCAGCACCTGCATCGGCACTGCGGCCGCGGGCTTGGTTTCACCGACCAGACGCGGCAGATCGTTGGCACGCTCCACCGGCTTCCCGTTGAAACTGGTGACGATATCGCCCACCTGCACGCCCGCCTTGTCGGCAGCGCCACCCTTCTCGACCACACGCACCAGCGCACCACGGGTCTGGCCAAGGCCGAGCGACTCGGCGAGTTCACGACTCACGCCTTCGATCTGCACCCCGATCTTGCCGCGCACCACATAACCCTGCTTCTTGAGCTGTTCGACCACGCGCATCGCCTCGTCAATGGGGATGGCGAAGGAAATGCCCATGAAGCCGCCGGTGCGGCTGTAGATCTGGGAGTTGATGCCGATGACATTACCGCGCATGTCGATCAACGGTCCGCCGGAGTTGCCCGGATTCACCGCCACGTCCGTCTGAATGAAGGGGGTGTAGTCGCCGGTATCCCGGCCCTTGGCGCTGACGATACCGGCGGTCACGGTGTTTTCCAGGCCGAAGGGCGAGCCGATGGCGACCACCCACTCGCCCACCTTGACCTTGCCGGAGTCTCCGATCTGCACGGCTGGCAAGGGCTGCTTGGCGTCGATCTTCACCAGCGCCACGTCAGTGCGCTTGTCAGCGCCGATGAGCTTGGCCTTGAATTCGCGCTTGTCGGTGAGCGTCACCATGATCTCGTCGGCTCCATCGACCACATGCGCATTGGTCATGATGTAGCCGTCCGGGCTGATGACGAAACCCGACGCAACGCCAGTGGGCCGCTCTTCCTCATCCTGCGGAGCACCCTTGCCTCCGTTCGGGCTGTCCGGTGCTGGAATGGGAACGCCAAAGAAACGCCGGAGCAGTTCGCGGGTCTGGTCGTCCATTTCATCGCTGCTACCCACCGGCACCTTTTTGTACGTGCGGATATTGACCACAGACGGCCCTGATTTCTCCACCAGTCCCGTGAAATCCGGCAGGCCGCAAGCCACACAGGCCTGCCGCGGGACAGAGCCAGCCGCCTGCGCCGGAACAGCAGCACCAGCCATCGCCAGCAGGCCTGCGCTCACACATGTCAACAAGACTTTTTTCACCGATTTCTCCCTGATACTTCGCACCTGATTTCAGGCATGTCACTGCAATTCATTCGTAGAGTCGCCCCGCGGGGGCAGCATACGGAAAGCACCGCGATCGTGCTGTGGCGCGACGGAAACCCCGCGCAGCTTGCGTTATGGCACGCGAGAGACCGCTTCACTGATACGGCGCAGGGTTCGCTCGGGCACTGCACCCATCACCGTCAACCAGGAATCACCGATGCGGCGCGACAACGCCAGCGTGCCGCCCACCCGCTGTTCAGGAGCGACATGCTCGGTCAAAGCCGAGGCAGGCTGGATGAAGATGGACACTGAAGCCAGCCCATCACTGAGCAACCATTGCAGCACTTCGGACGCTTTGCCGCCCACCGACATGCTTCGGTGAAACACGCCGACAGTCTTGAAGCCGGGGACAGGCGCGGACAGCGCCCAACCCTGCGACTCCAGAGTCACGGGAACCACCTTCATGTTCTCCACCGCGTACCCCGGCGGTTGGCGCAAGCTGTCACGCACCAGATTGCTGCGTGGAGATACATTGATGTTCAGCTGGGTGAATGCGACCTGGTCGATCACATGCCCCTCGGTATCGAGAGTCTGCGCCTTGACCAGCAACTGTGAGTCGCGCAGCGACCAGAGCCGGTAGCCCCAGCGCAGGTCGTCGCGTGGCAGGATGGTGGACACTCGGCATGCATAGCCGGCGCAACGCGCCTGCCCGCTGTACTCCAGCCGATAGTTGCGGTCGACTTCGCCGTCGGTGGTCTTGAGCAGGCGCGGAAAGGTGGCCTGTCCCGCCTGGTTGTCGATCAGCATCAGGTGGTAGTCCGGCCAGCTCGTGCGTACCAGATCATTGAGCGACACCATGATGCGCCGTTGACCATCGAGCGTTTCGATGCGCTCGAATTGACCCTGGGGGACGACGTAATGCACCAGACTGGATGTGCTGATGTCGTCTCCGCGCTGGGTGATGAACACCCCGCTGTAATTCAGCGACCGTGCTGCTGAGCTGACGGTCTGCAGCCAGCGCTCCAGTCCGTCAGCGTGCGGCGGAGCTTCAGATTTCTGCTGAGCGTCAGAAACCGCCACCGATGGCGCGCCTGAAGACTCCGCGGCAAACACGGGTGTGAGCAAAAACGCACTCAGCATGCCGCCAAGAACAATTGACTGATGCATGCGACGCGCAC